>CAZBOC010000335.1:0-3343 GCA_964493225.1 uncultured Caulobacterales bacterium
TTGATGTTGTCGCCGCGATAGCTCGGCAGCGTCACGCCGTCCCTGGTCTCGGTCGGCGCGGAGCGCGGCTTGGCGAACTGCCCCGCCATCCGCCCGACTTTAACGACGGGCGTCGCCGCGCCGTAGGTCAGCGCGACCGACATCTGCAGAAGAACGCGGAACGTGTCGCGGATATTGTCCGGGTGGAATTCCTTGAAACTTTCGGCGCAGTCACCGCCCTGGAGAAGAAAAGCCTCGCCGCGCGCGACGTCGGCGAGCGAAGCGCGCAGCGTACGCACCTCTCCGGCGAAGACGAGCGGCGGATATCCGGCGAGCTCGCCCTCGACGGCGGCGAGGGCGTCGGCGTCCGGATAATCCTGCGGAATGTGCAGCGCCGGCTTCTTTCGCCAGCTTTCAAGGCTCCATTTCGCACCCATGGGACGGTCCTTTGCTCAGGCGCAGACCCTTAACGCCCCCGAGTTTCACTCGCAACATTATCTGCTCTGAAACGCCCCATCGTCGCACGATTTGTCTGAGCGTCGTTTCCCCTTCGGCCGGCGCCGTCGAAAGCTCCCTTTCCGGCGGTTTCCTGATAGGTTGCCAAGGCAGCCCCAAAGGATCGATCCGATGGAATTTGTTCGCAAGACCCTGCCCCAGCAGCATTACATCTTCGTTGAACGAAAGGCCTCAATGACCGGGACTGAAATCGCTGACGCCATGGCGTCCGGATTCGGCGAGGTGTTCAGCTTCAAGGAAAAACTGGGCATAGAGCCGCTTTCCATGCCGACGGCGATTTACACGGAAATGCCCGCGGGCGATCAAATGGCGTTCCGCACCGGTTTTTTCGTCAGCGCCGAGGACGCGGCTCGCGCTGAAGGCCCGGTTCAGTCCGGCGTCATAATGGCGGGCGAGGCCTTCACGACGACCCATGCAGGCCCTTACGCAAATCTGCACGAAACCCACAAGGCGTTATGGGATCATATGGAAGCGCAGGGCGTGGAAGGGGCGACGCCCTTCTGGGAAGTCTATATCGACGATCCCACCACGACGCCGGAAGCCGAACTGCGCACCGAAATTCTCCGCATGGCGGCCTCCTGAAGCAGCAGAGCGCAGCCGAAGCGCCAGCCGAAATGCGCCATTGGAGATCTCCTTAGCGAGGACTTTCCCCGTCGATTGCCGAAATCAGGCCCGCACCGCGCCTGTTTCGTGTGCAAATTCGTGAGCGCTCATGAAAAAACGCCCGCTTCGAAAAGCGGGCGTTGAAGTGCGGCTCGGCCGGGCGCATTTTCTTCAGGGAAATGACCGAACCGCCAGGGATCCTTGGCGGTGTTTCAGCCCTTGATATCGACGTCGACGACTTCGCCGCGCTTGATGGAACAGGTCGCTTCGAACTCATCGCCCTCGCCGGAAAGCGGCGTCATCAGGACGGTGACGCGCTTCACGCCGCCGCCGCGGACGCCTTTGAAGCGCGGGCGGTAATCGCCGACCGAGGCGACCCCGCGCGCGTCGAGCTCGGCGACGCACAGATTGAGCTGGTCCTGGGCGCTCGACGCCGACGCGGCGCCGGCGAAGGCGGTCGATGCGGCGAACGCTGCTGCGAATAGGAATTTGTTCATCGGGCAAGGCTCCGGTTTCGTATCGGCGATGTCGCCGGTTCAGGGGCTTTAATAACGGCACTCTTACGTAACACGTTACTGGATACTACATTTTTTTAAAGCGTCAAGTTCCTTTTTGGGATTCACCGATTATGTTACCAACGTCGAAAAACGCGACGCGGTGGTCGAACCGCGCGCCCGGAGGAGAACGGCCCGGAGGAAAATACTCGTAGTGTCAAGGACTTATAATCAGGAATGCATCCTCGCCTATGCGCTCGACCTGTTAGGCGAACGCTGGACGATGCTGATCCTTCGCGAGTTGTTTCTCGGTCCCCGGCGGTTCGGCGACCTGCACGCGGCGTTGCCGGGACTGGGCACGAACCTGCTTTCAAAACGCCTGAAAGAACTCTGCGAGGCCGGCCTGATCCACCATGACGGCGACGGGCGCGGCGACTATCGCCTGAGCGCCACGGGGGAGCGCCTGCGGCCCACGGTCCGTGAGCTGATGTTCTGGTCGATCGAATACTTCATGGGCCGCGACGACCCGTCTCCGCCGCGCGATTGCATCTATTCCAACGACCTGCAGCCCGATTCCGTGGCGCTGGCGATCGAGATTTTCGGGAACATCCTGCCGGAACCCGCCGCGAACTACGTCGCGCATCTCTATATTGATGATCATCCCTATACGTTCTTTTTCATGAATGGCCTCCTGACGGCGCGCCGCGGCGTCGAGGCGCCGGCGGTCGCCTCCATCAGGACCGATGTCGGCACGCTGATGCAGGGCATGCGCCACGAGATCACGCTGAAGGAGATCATGGACCGCGCGACGCTTTCCGGCGACCGCGACGTCCTCCACCACCTCCTCGGCGCCGTTAGCCCGGGCGGCAAGGTCGAAATGGAAGTCGCCGCCCTCATCGCCGCCGACGCGGCGGGGCGTCAGGGCGCAGGCTGAAGACCGAACAGCGGCGGTTGTGCGAGGAACGAACCCGGCGCCAGACGCGCAGTTCACGCGCGGCGCCTTGCCTGGCGAGGCCTGCCTGCAAGCGACCGCTCGCCTTCCGCGCCGCGGCCCCCTAAGGCAGCTCAGGCAAAGCGCTCGACCGGTCCGTATCGAGATAATTTGCGTCCACGGGCCGCGTCTCTCCTGCGGCGAGGGAAAGGAGTAGCGGATTGCCGGTCGGGATCTCGACGCCGACAATGTCTTCCGGCGCGACATCGAACATGAGCTTCACAAGCGCCCGTAAGGAGTTGCCGTGGGCGGCGATGATGAGGGGCTCGCCGGCGATCAGCCGCGGCGCGATCTCGTTCGTCCAGTAGGGCTCGACCCGGTCGAGAGTCGATTTCAGGGATTCCGTAAGCGGAATAACCGCCGGGTCGAGACCGGCGTAGCGCGGATCGCGCGCAGGGTTGAATTCGCTGTCCGCCGTCATTTCCGGCGGCGGCGTGTCGTAGCTGCGCCGCCAGACCTTGACCTGCTCGGCGCCGTGGCGCTCGGCCGTCTCCTTCTTGTCAAGCCCCGTGAGCCCCCCGTAATGGCGCTCGTTCAGCCGCCAGTCCTTCATGACGGGCAGCCAGAGACGGTCCATCTCTTCAAGGGCGAGGTTGAGCGTCTTGATGGCGCGCTTCAGGACCGAGGTGTAGGCGGCGGCGAATTCAACGCCCGTCTCCGCAAGGAGCGCGCCGGCCTTTCGCGCCTCGGTTTCACCCCGTTCGGTCAGGGCGACGTCGACCCAGCCCGTGAACCGGTTCGCAAGGTTCCACTCGCTCTG
>CAZBOC010000336.1:0-3337 GCA_964493225.1 uncultured Caulobacterales bacterium
GGCACGATCGCCCTCGGCGGCGTCGCGCCGAGCCCGGACGGCCGCTTCCTCGCCTACGGCGTCCAGGACGGCGGATCCGACTGGCGCACCTGGAAAGTCCGCGACCTCGTCGCCGGCGAGGATCTGGACGACGAGCTGGAGTGGATCAAGTTCTCAAACGTCGCCTGGCTGCCGGACGGCTCGGGCTTTTACTACGGCCGCTATCCGAAGCCGGAAGAAGGCGCGGAGCTGCAGAGCCTGAACCTCGACATGAAAGTCTTCTTTCACAGGGTCGGCGATCCGCAGGAGGACGACGTCCTCGTCTACGAACGTCCCGATCAGCCGGAATGGACGTTCGCAAGCCTCGTCACCGATGACGGTAAATGGCTCGTTCTCTCCGCAAGCACCGGCACCGACTTCCGCAATCGCGTCTTCGTCAAGGATCTCGAGGCCGACGGCCAGTTCGTGGAGATCGTCGATGATTTCGAGGCGGGCTACGCGCTGCTTGGCAACGCCGGCGCGACGCTATACTTCATGACGACGCGAGGCGCGCCCAATCGACGGATCGTGTCGATCGACATGTCCGCGGGCGAGGACGCCGACTTCCAGGAGGTCGTGGCGGAATCTGAAGAAGTCGCCGAAGGCATGAGCTTCATCGGCGGCAGGTTCGTGGTCGAATACCTGAAGGACGCCAAATCCGTTCTCCGGGTTTTCGAACCGACGGGCGCCCTCGTGCGAGAGGTTGAACTCCCCGGCATCGGCAGCGTGTCCGGCGTCTCCGGGAAGCAGGACCGTGCGGAGGCGTTTTTCACGTTCTCCAGCTTTAACGCCCCCCCGACAGTCTATCGCTACGACGTGGCGACGGGCGAGCGTTCCGTGTTCAAACAGGCCGACGTCGACTTCGACCCCGCCGCTTACGAAGTCTCGCAAGTCTTCTATGAATCGAAGGACGGGACCCGCGTTCCCATGTTCATCGCCCGCAAGCGCGGCCTGGACCTCGCCGAAGGCGCGCCCACCCTGCTTTACGGTTATGGAGGGTTCAACGTCTCGGTGACGCCGAGCTTCTCGATTTCGAGGCTCGCCTGGATGGAGATGGGCGGCGTCTTCGCCCTCGCCAACATTCGCGGCGGCGGCGAATACGGCGAGCAATGGCACAAGGCCGGGACCCGGACGAACAAGCAGAACGTGTTCGACGACTTCATCGCCGCGGCCGAGCACCTGATTGACGAGGGATATGCGACGGCTGACACGCTCGCCGTGCAGGGCGGCTCGAACGGGGGGCTGTTGGTCGGCGCCGTCGTCAACCAGCGGCCGGACCTTTTCGCGGCGGCGCTGCCGGCCGTCGGCGTCATGGACATGCTTCGCTTCCAGGAGTTCACGGCGGGACGCTTCTGGGTCGACGACTATGGCTCCTCTGACAACCCCGAGGATTTCGAAGCGCTCTACGCCTACTCCCCGTACCACAACCTGACGAGGCGGGCCTATCCGGCCATTCTGGTGACGACCGCCGACCGCGACGACCGGGTGGTGCCGGGTCACTCCTTCAAATACGCCGCGCGGCTTCAGGAGATGCAGACCGGCGGGGCGCCCGTGATCATCCGCATCGAAACCCGAGCCGGGCACGGTTCGGGAAAGCCGACCGAAATGATCATTGAGGAAATCGCCGACGAATGGGCGTTCCTGAAGGAGCATCTCGGGCTGGATCTGCCTGCGGATTACTGACCGCACGCGCCCGCGTCGGATGTCGGAAACGATCCCATCAACCTGATCGATCCTGCGGGCCAACAAGGTATTTGCGTTACGATGTCCTGCGGCCGTGGAAGGACGACTTCATTTCAAATCACGCCCGGCGGTAGGACGTTTACAGTCAATCGCTCGGCGGGCAGTCTTGGGCGTTCATTTGCTCAACGTCCGGAACCTTTGACGCAAGCAATTGAAGACGGAATCCGCACCGTTGACAGCCTGACTCTCGGCGGGATTGACGCTATTGATGCGCTGCAAGCTGGATCAGCAGGCAGCCTAGCTGTTGCTGGAGCGGGGCTGTTGCCGGGACCAAATTTCGCAAAAATCAACCCAAGACTTCTCCAAGGAACGCAGGCTAGAGCCGAAATGACTGGCAATCGGATTAAGAAATTTACTAAGCTCATTAAAAACGATGGTTTTGATGCCAATTTCGGCCCGATTGATGTCGTCAACGACAACGGAAGGCTCCTGATTGATGACGGAAATCATAGGGCAGCAGCGGCGATCAGAGCGGGGTTAGACGAAGTGCCAATTCGGCAAATTGAAGTATCGCCGGAAAGGCTTGAGGACTTAAGGATCGGTAATTCGGAGGTCTTATTTGAACGAGGTTTCTAAGTGTATGTCACTGATTGATCTGTTGTACGAGTATTCAGAACTTCAGTGTCTACTGTCGTCCGCAGTTTGGCAGCTAAAACCTAACCAGGCTACAGATGAAAGACATTACTATCTATTGCCAAGGAACGGGCAGTTTGAAATTGGTCAAGAAAGCTGGTTTTTTCAGAGGCACGGTGCCGGAATTAAGTTTGTTCGGAAATCCGATCAGATAACTGTCGATGCTCATAAATTCATTGACACGCACCCTCGGATTTTTGATGCGTGGCGGCTAGAGCAATTTCTTGAGAGTAGGAAAGTAAGTTGTTTCGTTGTTGGAAAGAAAATTTTTACATCTGATTTCGATTCAATACGCGCGGCTTTAGATCAACTAGAATTGAATGGTGCGCTTCTCCCCTCCGACGCAGACTCAGATCACTATGAACTAGCTTAATTGCCGCTTGGTTAAGAGATCGGCCAAGACCTTCTAGCGTTCG
Organism: uncultured Caulobacterales bacterium; assembly: GCA_964493225.1. Taxonomy (GTDB): domain Bacteria; phylum Pseudomonadota; class Alphaproteobacteria; order Caulobacterales; family Parvularculaceae; genus JAJFFW01. The sequence goes on from CAZBOC010000336.1 coordinate 2,811, forward strand.
AAAGCAGTTGCGCAGGTCTCGATGAGGTTCCGATTCGCGAAGTTGATGTAACGCCTGAGCAGCTAGATTCGCTCAGACAAGGAGCAGCTGAGGTATTATTTGAACGACGTTTCTGGGAATATGTTATTGAATTTTACTGAGGAATTTGTGTCGCTCCAAAGCCGGTTATGCGCAACAATTTGGCAAGAATACGCTTCGGCTGAATGCGCATATTTTCGGTTGCCAGAGGAAGGCCAATTGCAATTGGATGGTGAAGATTGGGACTTTAGTCGGCATGGTGCTGGTGTAGAGTTTATTCGGCGTCGTGATCGGCTGTCGATTGATGCTCACAAGCATATGGGCAACCATCCCGACGCTTTTGACGCTTGGCGCCTCAGTTTGTTTTTGGAAAGCAAAAAAATTACTGAGGTCCTCGTTGGAGAAAAATACTATTTGACCGAAGAAATGCCGCTTCGTGCGGCTCTCGACCAATTAGCGCATTTTGAGTTTATTCCGGTTCATATCCGCATGCGGTGAAGTAGTTGGCA
>CAZBOC010000337.1:0-3325 GCA_964493225.1 uncultured Caulobacterales bacterium
GCGGCGGTGGCGACGGGCTTCGCGCTCGCCGTCACGCACCCGCAGGCCGGCAATATCGGCGGCGGCGGCTTTCTGCTCGCCTATCTCGCCGGCGAGGAGAAACTCGTCGCGCTGGACTTTCGCGAAAAAGCGCCCGCGGCGGCGAGCCGCGACATGTTCCTTGGCGAGGACGGGGCTGTCGACAATCAGCTCGCCCGGTTCAGCCATCTCTCGGCGGGCGTGCCGGGCGCCGTCATGGGCTATGCGCGGGCTCTGGAGAAATACGGGACGATGTCGCTTGAGGAGGTCATGGCGCCGGCGATCCGCCTCGCCGAAGAGGGCTTCGAAGTGCCCTACGCTCTTAACCAGTCCCTGTCCCGCGTGAAGGCGCGCTTCGCCCGGGACCCGTCTTCGCAGGCGTATTTCCTGACCGGCGAGGGCGAGGCGCCGGCCGTCGGATCGATCTTCCGCCAGGAAGATCTCGCCGCCACCCTAAGGGCGATCGCCGCCGAGGGACCTGCGGGATTTTACGAAGGCCCGGTCGCCGACCTCATCGTCGCGGAGATGGAGGCGAATGGCGGGCTCATAACCCATGAAGATCTGAAAGCCTACGAGGCCGTCGAGCGCGAGGCCGTGCGCGGCGATTATCGCGGATATGAAATCGTCTCCATGCCGCCGCCGTCCTCCGGCGGGGTTCATGTCGTCCAGATGCTGAACATTCTCGAGGGCTTTGATCTGAAGGCGCTCGGCCACAACAGCGCGGACTACATTCATCGTCTCGTCGAAGCCATGCGGCGCGCCTATGCGGACAGGTCGGAATATCTGGGCGACCCGGACTTTTTCGACGTGCCGATCGGCGAGATCACGGACCGGGCCTATGCGAAAAAGCTCCGTGAGGATATCGACCTTGAACGCGCCGGAGACTCCGAGAAGATCAATCCGGGCCTCGGCCCGGCGGGCGAAAGCGAGGAAACGACCCACTTTTCGATCATGGACCGTTTCGGCAACGCCGTCGCCGTCACGACCACGCTCAATTTCAGCTACGGGGCGGGGTATTCCGTGGACGGCGCCGGCTTCCTTCTCAACAACGAAATGGACGATTTCTCGTCGAAAAAGGGCGTTCGGAACGCCTACGGCCTGCTTGGCGGAGAGGCGAATGCGATCGAGCCCGGCAAGCGGCCGCTTTCCTCCATGACCCCGACGATCGTCATGAAGGACGGGGCGCCGTTTCTCGTCACGGGCTCGCCCGGCGGTTCGACGATTATCACGGTCGTCATGCAGATCATTCTGAACATGATCGATTTTGACATGAATCCGATGCAGGCGACGGCGGCGCCGCGCATTCATCATCAGTGGAAGCCCGATGTCGTGATCGCCGAAGACGGCGTCTCGCGCGACACGCTCCGCGAACTGGAGCGCCGCGGTTTCGTGATATATGGCAAATCGAGCGAGGGATATGCGCGGCGCCTCATGGGGCGTGCGAACACGATCATGCGCCGCGGCGCGTATTTCTACGGCGCGGCCGACCCGCGCGGGCCCAAATCCGGCGTCGCGACGTTCGAACTCGATCCGGCCACGGAGGAGTAAGCCCCGCGCTCGCGGGCGCGGCCCCCCGCCGCCGCATCGGCGTTCCCCAGCGGGATCGTCAGGCGAAAGGTCGCGCCGGTCGCGTCGCTCTTCACAAGGGACAGGTCGCCGCCGTGGGCGCGCAGGATTTCCTGGCTGATCGCCACTCCCAGCCCCGAACCGCCCGGCTTGCGGCTGCCGCGAAACGGCTCGAACAGATGCGATTTGGCGTCTTCCGGCAGGCCGGGACCGTTGTCCGCGATATCGACGACGAGCGCGCCTCGCGCGCGGGACGAGCGCGCCTCGATCCGGCGCTCGCGGCCGTCGCCCGGCTTTTCCGGGGGCGGCGGACTGAGCGCGTCAACGGCGTTCCCGACGAGATTGAAGATTGCGCGGTAAAGATGCGTCCTGTCTACAGCCGCGGTCGCGCCCGCTTCGACGGCGTTGACGAACTCGACGTGGCGTTCAGCCCTGTCCTCGAACACCTCCTCGACGAGCGCGCGGATGTCGACGGGCGCCTTGCTGAGCGTTTCCGGGGCCATCTTGCCGTAGAGCACCGTCTCCTGGCTGAGCGCGATCGCCCGGTCGAGGGAGGAGATGAGCCGGGGACTGAGCTTGCGCACGCGCGGATCCTCGCTGCGCGCGAGGCGGTCCGACATCAGCTGGGCGGAGGCGAGAATATTGCGCAGGTCGTGGCTGATCTTGGAGATGCCGGCGCCGAGGGCGGCGAGGCGGCGGCGTTCGGCCAGAAGTTCTTTCAGCCGCATTTCCAGGGCGGCCAGCCCCTTCTGGGCGTCTCCGATTTCATCGCGCCGCCCGCTGAACTTGATGATGTTCCCCGGCTCTTCGGGGCGCTCCTGGAAATCCTTCATGTTTTTTGTCAGTAAACGAACGGGCTCGACGAAGTGCCGGTTCAGCGTGCGATAGATGAAAAATGCCGTCATGGTGCTGATCAGAAGAGAGATCAGAAAGATATTGCGGGCGTAGACGGCGAGATTCTCGCGCATGGCGCGCTGCGCGACCAGGATCTTGACCGTCTCGTCGCGCGCGGTCATCGGCGCGCCGCGCACCTCGACGAAGCTGTCGCCGGTGGAGAACAGGCTCGCCCAGGCGGCGCCGATCATGGCCAGCGCGTTGTGATCGCGCAGGTCGATGAAATGCTTCACCTCGACATCGCGCGTCTCAAGATCCGGTGCGTAGACCAGATGGCTCGCGCCGTCTCGCTCGAACGCGACCGAGGCGATGTCAGCGGTTGCAAAAAGCTGAAACGCCGTGTCGGGATCGATCATCTGCGCTTCGGGCGCTTCGAGCGCAACGGAGACGAGATAAGCCGCCTCGATCCGCGCGTTCAGCCAGGTGATGCGCTCCTTGGCGACGGACGGAACGAGCACCACCGCCTCGGCGATCAGGACGAACAGAACCGTCAGGGCGAAGAGCTTGGCCGACATGGACCGGCCGAGGCGGTCGAGGAACGGTCTGGCGAAGGGCGGCGCTGGCATGGCTCAATCAAATATCGCGAGGAGCTTGACGAGGCTGCGCGTGCGCTCGGAGAAGAGCGTCGGCGCATACCAGGCGCCGGCCGCGCGCTTGGAGACTTCGCCGAGGGTCGGGTATGGCGCGACGTAATTGGTGAAATCCTTCAGCTTACGCTTGTTCGCCAGGGCGAGCGCCCACAGGGCGATCTGTTCGCCCGCGTCCTTGCCGACGATGGTCGCGCCGAGGATCTGGCCGTTCGCCTTGGTGACGACCTTGGCGAAGCCTTCCGTTCGCCGCTCGGCCC
>CAZBOC010000338.1:0-3302 GCA_964493225.1 uncultured Caulobacterales bacterium
ACGGGCGGCGTCGGCCGAAGCGATCGCCGCATCGATCTCCGCGCGCGCTTCAGCGTTGAGGGCAAGGGGGTCGGCGATTGGCTGCTTGTCTTTGGTAAAGAACGGCGTCGCCACATCGCCTTTGATCCGGGCGGCGAAGATGCCGAAAACGACGCCGGCCATGGTCAGCGGGCTGATCTTCGGGGGCAGCTCGCGCGGGTCGCCATGGGCGTATTTCCTGAAGACCGAACCGCGGACGGGGCCGATCGCCGCGTCGAGCCCGTCATTCGTCATGCTCGCCACGAAGAGGCCTGCGAAAGGCAGGTCCGCCAGTGGCGGCGTGTTGGCGATCGGCGTGTTGCAGCACTTCGCATACCAACGATAGACGCCCTTCGGGGTCATTCGGGCGCAGGCGATTTTTTCAGAGCCTTCGCTGATGGAAAGGCGCGAGGGACGGGTCTGGAAAATTTCCGTGCCGCCATGGTCGTCAAGGATTTCATCGGCGCGGCCGAGAAAAGCGGCGAAGGCCTGGCAATCGTCGCAGTAGCACACGAGCCGGGCGCCGCGCCGCGGCGTCGCGTCCGAAAGGCGCGCCTTCACCGCGCCGCATGCGCAGGAAATTTGAATGTCGGTCGGCATGGCCGGCTTCCCTCGCTCCGCGTCGCCTGACCGTAGCGCGCGTCGCGCATTCCGTTCCAGTGAAAAGCCCGCTGGAAGCCGTCAATCGAAGAGGAAGGTCGTGAAATCGTCGACCGGCGCGCGCTCGGACCGCAAGGCGTTGACCGCGGCGTCAGGGTCCGGATAGCCGAGCGCCATGCCGCAATAGAGCTGTTCGTCCTCTCCGAGGCCGAGGAAATCGGAGACCGTCTTCGCCCGCACGCACCAGGCCTCCTGCATGCAGGTGGCGAGGCCTTTTTCCGCCGCGACGAGGGCGATCGACTGCATGAACATGCCGAGATGGGCCCATTGGCCCTTGTCGAACATGCGCTCGAGGGAAAAGAAGAGACCGACCGGCGCGCCGAAAAATTCGTAGTTGCGCGCGAGCCAGGCGAGACGCGCCATCTTGTCCTCGCGCGGAATGTCGAGAAGGGCGTACATCGCCTCGCCGATCTCGAAGCGGCGCGTGCGGTAGGGCTCGGGCAGACTCTTCGGATAAATCCGGAGATCGCCCTCCTGCCCGAGGGGATCCTTCGCGATCGCTTCCCGCACCGCCGCGACGAGACGCTCGCGCGCGGTCCCCGCGACGACGCGAACGCGCCAGGGCTGAAGGTTGCCGCCGGACGGCGCCCATCGCGCGATGTCGAGGATTTCGCGCACGACACCCTCAGCGACGGGCCGGTCGAGAAAGGCGCGGGTGGAGATCCTGGATTTGATCGCCTCGGCGACACTGAGAGGCATGGCGGCGGATCCTGTCGGCGGCGAATGAGCCCGAATGCTAGAAGGACCCTGACGCGCCGACAATGAGGTCCTACATGAAGGCTTGCGCAAAAGGCTCGCCCCGCCCCCGGCCCGTCGTTCAGAGGTTCCATGAAGCCCAATCCGATCGCCCTGATCGTTCTGTTCGCCATCCTCGTCCTTGTCGCGCTGCGGACCGAAAACCGGTTCGCGGCGCAGGAGGGGCGCTTTCTCGTCCGCGAGGAGGCGGATGCGGTGGTCTTCATGTGGCGCGACGATATCAGTTTTCCGATGTCGGCGCGTCTCGCCGAGACCTTCGATGAATGGCGCGACGCGGTGGGCGAGATCGTGATCGACCTCTCTTCGCCCGGAGGGTCCGTCGCGGAAGGGCGCCAGGTGATCGCCGTCATCGACCGCATGAAGGAAACGCACCGCGTTTCGACCCATGTGGGCGCGCGCGGGATTTGCATGTCCATGTGCGTGCCGATCTACCTGCAGGGCGAGGAGCGCACCGCGAGCCCGTATTCGCGGTGGATGTTCCACGAGCCCTCTTCGGTTGACGCGGTGACCGGCGAAAGGGTCGATCGGCCGGCCTTTGAAAGGGCCTATGAGACGCGTCGGTTCGTCGACCGCTATTTCCGCAGTTCGGACATGGACCCGGCCTGGCTCGCGGCGCTGGAAGAGGACTGGAAGGGCCGCGACATCCGAAAATCCGGCCGCGACCTCGTCGCGGAGGGAAGCGGCGTCATTCAGCGGCTGGAGTGAGACGGCCCCGGCGGCGCGGCGCCGGCGGAACAACAAAGGGGTTCATATCATGCTGCATGGATCGGCATCAAACCCTTCAGCGCAGTCAAGCGAGGTTGCGCGCCGATGCTCCTGCGCTGAACCCGTGGATGGGTCATGATCCGCGCAGACTGGTTTTAAAGCGAGAAGCTCGTCCCGCAGCCGCAGCTTGCGGTGGCGTTGGGGTTGTTGATCTTGAACGCCGCGCCGATGAGTTCTTCGGAGAAATCGATTTCCGAGTTCTGCATGTATTCGGCGGAAATCTCGTCGACGAGAACGGTGACGCCGTCTTTTTCTATGGCGAGGTCGTCCTCGCCGCGCTCGGAGACGATGTCGAAGGCGTATTGGAAGCCCGAACAGCCGCCGCCGTCGACAGCCACCCGCAACATGGCGCCCTCGGGTTCTTTCGCGAGAATGGCCGCGATGCGCGCCGCCGCGCGTTCCGATACACTGATGCCGTAGGAAGTCGTCGTTTCGCTCATGGGATCTCGTCTGTCGCGCTGCTGACCGCCGGATCGTAAAATAAGAGCTTCCGGGCGCGGGCGAAAGGGGCGTCGGCGACGAAAACCACGCGGTCCGTTCTCCCCCCGGGCCGCGGCGGATCCGCGGGCGGCCGACTGGACAAAATGCGGGAAATCTCTCTTCCCCCGTCGAGCGCGGGCTAGAATAGAGGCCGACGCAGGCGCCGGGCCGCTTGGCCGGCCCCGCGACGCGCCCTATTGAGGTCGCATGTCCGCGCCGATCGCTTTTCCAGCGCCGCTCGCGCCCTTCGCCGCCAGGGCCGAGGAGACCCGCGGCCGGCTGCACGCCGAGCCCGAAAGCGCGACGCGCACGCCCTTCCAGCGCGACCGCGACCGGGTGATCCACTCGGTCGCCTTCCGGCGGCTGAAGCACAAGACGCAGGTCTTCATTTACCACGAGGGCGATCATTTCCGCACCCGCCTGACCCACTCGCTCGAGGTGTCGCAGATCTCCCGGTCGATCGCGCGCACCCTGCGCCTTGACGAGGACCTCGCCGAATGCGTCGCGCTGGCCCACGACCTTGGTCATCCCCCCTTCGGCCATACGGGCGAGGACGTCCTCGTCGACTGCATGCGCGACTTCGCCGGCTTCGACCACAACGCCCAGACCCTGAGGCTCCTGAC
>CAZBOC010000339.1:0-3271 GCA_964493225.1 uncultured Caulobacterales bacterium
GCCGGCTCGGCGCGTCGGCGGGCTTGTAGTTGTCATGGCGCAGATCATTCAGACGCCCGGGATTCGCCGGCCGTCCGTCCTCGACCCATTTCTCGCGCGACTGGCCGCCTTTCCAGGCGCGGGTCGTGAAACCGAGGATCTCGACCTTCACGCTGCAGCGCTCGAGCGTGCGCGCGAGGATGTCCGCGCAAATCGCCGCGATTGAAATCGGCCGCCCGCGCATCGAACCGGGATTGTCGATCAGCAGCGTGACGACCGTATCGCGGAACTCCTGTTCGCGTTCCTGTTTGAACGACAAGGGCTGCATCGGATCGACGACGACGCGCGCCAGCCGGGCGGCGTCGAGCACGCCTTCGTCCAGATCGAAATCCCAGGAGCGGTTCTGCTGGGCCAGCAGCTTGCGCTGGAGCTTGTTGGCGAGGCGCGAGACGACCGCGTGCATGTTCTCCAGCTGGCGGTCGAGCGTGCGGCGCAGTCGGGTGAGTTCCTCCTGATCGCATAGCTCGCTCGCCTCGACGGTTTCGTCGAACGCGCTGGTGTAGACCTTGTAGGACTGGCCGCTATCGCCTTCGAACCGGGCGCGGATCGACGAGATCTTGGCGTTTTCCGCCGCGCCGTCAGCGTCGTCGGCGATGTCGTCGAAATCCTGTTCGGAGAATTCCGTCTCGCCTTCAGGCGATTCGCCGGCGTCGGGCGTCGATTCATCGGGCGTTTCGGCCACGCCCTCCTCGTCGTCGTCGGACTCCTTTTGATCGTCGTCCGGATCGTCGTCGCCCTCGTCTTCGGCGTTATCCTCCATGTCGCCGCGATCCTCGTCGTCGAGATTGAGATCGCGCACGACAGCGCGGGCGAGTTCGGCGAAAGCAGCCTGGTCGTCGAGGGCGCCGGCTTCAGCAAGCGCGTCCAGGGAGGCGCCGGCCAGACGTTCCACGTCCTCGCCGCATGCCTTGATGATTTCCGCGGACGAGGGCGGCGGCATGCGGCCTGTGATGCGCGTGCGCAGCAAGAGCGCGGCGACGTCGGCGAGGGGCGCGGCGTCCCTCGCATTGAGCCCCTGATAGCCCTTGGCGGCGATCGACTTTTCCAAGGCGGCCGCGAGGTTGTCGCCGACCCCTTTCATGGCCTTCGTGCCGATCGCCTCGACGCGCGCGTTTTCAAGGGCGCGGAACACGGCCTGGCCCTCCGCTGATCGCGGCGCGAGCCGCAGATGGGCGGTCTCGTCATGGTGCGCGAGGCGCAGGGCGGCGAGGTCGGACTGGCCGCGCGCAACCGCGGCCCCTTCCGGATCCAGCACCCGCGCGGGCAGCGGGATCCGCGCTCGCTTTCCGGCGACGCTCGACTGGTCGCCGCCGAACGCCACCTCCACGTCGTTCTGGGCCGACAGCGCCCGCGTCGTCTGCAACAGGGCGCGTTTGAAGTCCTCGCGGATTTTTTCCTTGGCGTTCATCGCGACGACACTAGTGAGCCCGGACGGCGGCGACAAGAAGCCCGCGCGGGGGCGCTCCACAACCCAGAACGGAGACCGGCGCGAGTTGCCCGCAGACGGGCGACGGCCTATTGTCGCGGCGGTATGCCGGGGAAAACGCGACGCCGCGTGCGGCGCAGCGTTTTCGGGTCCCGGCGCGTTTTCGGGCCAAATACTCCTTCAGCCACATAAACTCGAACTAAAAAGGGGCGGATATGAAATTCCAGACCATCCTTATCGCAGGGGGCCTCTTGGCGGCCTCCGCGCCCGCAGCGGCGCAGGACGCGCCGCAGGAATACCCGGCGGAAATCTTCTACGAAACGACCAGCTACGCCATGGCGAGAGGCGCGGGCGCGTTCTCCGCCGACGGCGATCACGTGCTGATCTCGTCAGACGAAACGGGCATCTTCAACGTCTATGCGCTCGACCTGAAAAGCGGCGAGACGACGGCGCTGACGAATTCAGATTCGAACGCCACCTTCGCGGTCAGCTATTTCCCTGACGGTGAACGCTTCTTGTTCACGGCGGACAATGGCGGCGATGAACTGAACCACGTCTTCGTCGGCGGACAGGAAGGCGAGCCGCGCGATTTGACGCCCGGCGACAACGTCAAGGCCGCCTTCGTCGACTGGATCGAGGACGGCGAGGCCTTCATCATCGCGACGAACGAGCGCGACGCGAGAGTGTTCGATCTCTACCGCTACGACACGGAAAATTACGAACGCGCGCTCGTCTTTCAGAACGACCTGGCCCTCGACGATTTCGCCGTGTCGCGCGACGGCGCTAAGGCCGCCGGCGTCAAGTCCCGGACCACGGCGGACAACGACATCTATCTCGTCGATCTGTCGGAGGGCGCGGAGCCGGTCCTGATCACCGGGCACGAAGGCGACATCTCGCATACGGTCTATGACTTCACTCCCGAAGGCGACCGGCTCGTCTACGGAACGAATGAGTTCGGCGAGTTCACGCAAGCCTGGACCTACGCGCTCGGTGGCGGCGAGAAGGCCGAACTCATCGCAGAGGACTGGGACGTCTCCTATGTGAGTTATTCCCCGTCGGGTCGCTATCGCGTCAGCGGCGTCAACGAAGACGCCTCGACCAGGGTGACGATCAGCGACCGGAAGAAGGATCGCGACATCGCCCTGCCCAAGGGCCTGCCGGCGGGCAGTCTCTCCGGCGTGCGTTTCTCGCCGAAGGAGAAGACGATCGCCTTCGCCCTCAACTCCTCGCGATCGCCGTCAAATGTCTTCACGGCGGACGTCAAGGGCAAGAAATTCACCCAGCACACCGAAGCGCTCAGCGACAAGATCAACCCGGACGATCTCGTCTCCAGCGAAGTCATCCGCTATGAAAGCTTCGACGGGCTGGAGATTCCGAGCATTCTCTACAAGCCGCAGGGCGCGAGCCAGGACAATCCCGTCCCGGCCATGGTCTGGGTTCACGGCGGCCCCGGCGGACAGAGTCGGACCGGCTACAACCCGACGATCCAGCACATGGTCAACCACGGCTACGCCGTTCTCGCCGCCAACAATCGCGGCTCGTCCGGCTACGGAAAGACCTTCTATCATATGGACGACAAGAAGCATGGCGAGGTCGATCTTCAGGACATCGTCTACGGCCGAAAGTATCTCGAAAGCCTCGACTGGGTCGACGGCGACAAGATCGGCATTATCGGCGGCTCCTATGGCGGCTACATGGTGATGGCGGCGCTCGCCTTCGAACCGGAAGTCTTCGACGTCGGCGTCAATATTTTCGGCGTCACCAACTGGCTGCGCACGCTCACGTCGATCCCGCCCTGGTGGGAGT
>CAZBOC010000340.1:0-3255 GCA_964493225.1 uncultured Caulobacterales bacterium
GCTTGGCGGCAATGTGGCGAGCCCGGCGATCAGCGAAGAGCCCGTCACCTTCAGAGTCGCCAGCCAGGTTTTCCGGGTGCCGACCAACTACACCGTGTTCCCGCGCGACCGCCGCGGCGGCGCCCGCGACGATGTCGCGCTCTACGCTTTGTGGCCGACGATGTCCGGCTATGCGCCGGCGCGCCGCGACTCCTTTATCGAAAACGCGCCCGACACGCGCCGCATCGACATTTCCATCGAGGTCCGCGCAAACGCCTTCTCCGAAGCCGAACGCATCGAAAAACTCTACATGCCGCAAACCATCGACAAACGCGGCCTGAGAACGCCCTATCAGTTGATGAAGTATGAGTTCGCCGACCAGCGCTCCAACGTGCCGACGAACGGCTACTCCAACTCCGAGCTTTTTCTCGGCGAGACCGCGGAAAACGACATTATCGCCCTCATGTGCTTCAAGGAAAGCGAAGCGCTTCGCAGCCCGGAGTGCTGGCGCCAGTATGAGCTGCGCGGCGACGTCAGCGTGACCTATCGCTTCAAAAGGCCCTACCTCGCCGAATGGCGCGCGATCGACGCCCGCGTCAGGCAGTTCGTCGACGACTTCCGCGTCGGCGCGCAGGGCTGACGTCGCAAGCGCCGGCGGCGTGGGATTCAGCCGCGGACCGCGTCAGTCGCGACCGAAAATCGCCCCGATCGAGGTCATCAAGGGCGCGGCGATGAAGAAACCGAAAAGACAGAGGGCCGCAAGGTAGAGCGCCGCCGCGCTCCCGTCCTCCCACAGGCCCGACGCCTCGGCCGCGGCGAAGGCCCCGAGGGCGAAAGCGGCGCTCGCAAGGTAGCGATAGGCCCCGTCGACCATCGCCGCCTCGGTCGCTTCGCGGGCGTTGCGCCTCGGGTTGCGCGCGTCCCGCCAGGCTACGCCGATCTGGCCGAACAGCGCCGCCGCGAAAGCGGTTGCGGTCAGTTCGACGAGCAGACCCGGCGAAACCACGCCTGCGATTGCGTAGGACCAGTCGATCATGATCATGCTCGCGAACAGGGCGAGAAAAACGAATAATCCAGTCCGCAGGGAAACAAAGGTCACCCACGCAGCTAGCGAACACGCGCCGAGCAGGATCAGCTTGACGGGCGTCAGGAGATTGAAGGCGGAGAACAGCGCGACGACGGTCAGGATCAGCAGTATCGCGGTGAACGCAATCGCCGAACTCGGCGGCAGCACCTGGCGGAACGGCCGCCACCATCGCCGAAGGTTCTGGCGCCGGTAATTCTCGATGACGGCGATTTCTTCTGTCACGTTCGAAAGGGAAAGCGTCGAAGCGGTCACGACGAGCGCTGTGGCCGTCGCCAGCGCGACGCCGCCGGCCGCATACGCGACCGCGCGCCAACTCCAGTCCAGCGTTTCCGCGCCGGGCGCTAGTCCGGCGGAGAAAACCCCGGCGGTCGCCAGCGCGCCGAAAGCCGTCGGCGCAACGGCGAGGTGGGCCGCGTCGCCGGCGGCCTCGTCAGCCCTCGCGCCACCGGCGAAGGCGCGCGTGAAATCGCCCGCGACCCCGACGCCGACAAGACACGACATAGCGACGCTGAGACTGGCGACGGCCCCCAGAACATCGATCCGGGCCAGCGCCTCCAGCGCGAGCAGACCGCTGGCCCCGAAGGCGCCGAGCGCTGCCGCGAGAGGCGCGGCCATCGCCAGGCCCGGCGCGTCGCCGAAGAGCGGCCTTAAAAGCACGAACCAGAGCAGGAGCGCCGCGCCGATCCGCAGCGTAGCCCCGGAAAGGCCGGCGGCTGCGAGCATCGCGTTCTTGTCGAAAGGGGCGAGAAACGAAACCACCAGAAGCGCGCCCGCTGCAAGCGCGGCGAAAACGGCCCTTGGAACGGCGCCGGCGGGCGCAATGCCTGTGGCGACGGCCGGCAGGGCCAGCGCCGCGAAACAATTTATAGCAAAGCCCGACATCGCGCGCCCGCCGGGCTGGCTGGAGAACCCCGCAACAGCCAGCGCCGTGAGGCCGAAGGCGAACACGACGGAAATGAGCAGCGGTCGATTGGCCGCGAGCCCGCCGATCGCGCCGTAGCGGTCCGTTTCCACGCCCTGTCTAGTCCGCTTGCTCCGGCAGATCGATGTCCAGGATCGCCATATTGAATTGATAGGCGAGGTCGTCGTCCTCCTCGTCCTTGAAGATGACTCCCAGAAATTCGTCGCCGAGATAGACTTCGACCGAGTCGTCCTTGTTCGCCCGCCCGCGCACGTCGATCGCCGGCGCGTTGAACTTTGTCCGGAAAAACTGCTTCAGCCGGCTGATTTCCGATGCGTCCATAGCGCTCACCCTTAATTTTAGGCCTGAATAGGCGATTTCGATTATAAACTCCTTAACCCTATCCGTTCGGCGGTCAAACAATCGATGCCGGCGTCCGCGGCCACGCGGTGAAACTGGAGCGCAACACGATGAAGAAGCTTACCCACTGGGCGGCGACAGCGTTTCTGCTGGCGGCGTGCGTCGGCGAGACCGAAGCGCCGGCTTCAGCGGCGGACGAGACGGGGGACGAGGCCCCGCGCGGCGCTGCGGAAATCTGCGCGAAGGCCCCGGCCGGCGCGGTCACCGTGGAGAACGCCTGGGCGCGGCCTGCGCCGGAGGGGCGCGCAATGACAGCGGCTTACATGACGATCTGCAATCGCACCCGGCGCCCCGTCCGCCTCGTGGGGGCCGTGAGCGAACTCCACGAGACCAGACGCGACGCGGCGGGCGTCGCCTCGATGGCCCCGATCAGCGCGCTGGAAGTCGCCGCCGGCGGCGCCGCCAGCCTCGAACCCGGCGGCCCCCACATCATGCTGATGCGGCTCTTCGGCCCGATAGCACGAGGCGACGCGGTCCCCGTGACCCTGGAGTTGGACACGGGCGCCGTGATCGAAATCCGCGCCGAGGCTCGCACGCGGCCGCCGCAGGAACAAAGGCCGTAGTCGCGGCCCGCTCTCTGACGAGGCGGCGCGCCTCGAAAGTTCCGAAACCCGCAGCGATGAACGCGCCGGCGACAGCAAGCGGTCGCGCGACGGACCGGCGTCAGATCGAATAGGTCTCGTAATAGAAATTCTGATCCATGGTCTCGGACGGCGTCGCTTCGGCGCAGGCCCCGACGGGCTTGGCCGGCACGCCCGCCACCGTGCAATGCGCCGCGACCGGCTTTAGAACCACCGAACCCGCAGCGACCTTGGCCCCCTCGCCCACATCGATATTGCCGAGCACCTTGGCCCCGACGCTGATGAGC
>CAZBOC010000341.1:0-3223 GCA_964493225.1 uncultured Caulobacterales bacterium
CGGTCCTCGCGACCCGCGTTCTCGCCCACCCCCATGTCGACGAACAGCCCTTCACGCGCTCCCTCGGCGGCGTTGAAATCCCCGCCGACATCGAGGCGGTGTCGCTGCGGGCCCATGATTCCGTACACGAATATGGCGGGAAGGAATTCGTCCTGCGTCTGCCGCGGTGATCGATAAGGACGCCTCGGGCGGCGGGGAGTTCGACGCATCAATGATGTCCCGCGCCCTCGATGAGGCGCGCGCGGCGGCGGCGGCCGGCGAGGCGCCCGTCGGAGCCGTCATCGTCGACGCGGAGGGCGACGTTATCTCAGCGGCCGGCAACGCGCCGATCGCCACCTGCGACCCGACCGGCCATGCGGAGATCCGCGCCCTGCGCGCCGCGGGCGCCGCGGTCGGCAATTACCGGCTGACCGGGGCGAGCCTCTATGTCACGCTTGAGCCCTGCGCGATGTGCGCCGGCGCCATCGCCCACGCCCGCATTTCGCGTCTTGTCGTCGCCGCGCGCGACCCGAAGGGCGGCGCGGTGTTTCACGGTCCCCGCTTCTTCGAACAGCCGACCTGCCACTGGCGCCCTGAACTTGTCGAGGGGCCGTATGCGGAACAATCGGCCGGGCTCTTGCGGGCGTTTTTCAGCGCCCGGCGCTAGGGCCGCGCGGCGACGGCGAATGGAGCGAACACGAAGGCGTCGCCTTCAACAGTCGCGATCAGAGGCGGGCGGCGGCGCTCGGCAAATCCGGCGAAGACCGGCGCCGCCACGCCGGGATGGGCTTCGTCGACGGCGGGGGTGATGCCTCTACCAGCTCGCGAAACTGGCGGAGGCGTACGCCGGACAGGAGCGCCGCAAGGGGACGTCGCTGACCGCAATCGCGAATGACGGCATTGCGATACGCTTTTCGCCTTGGCGATAAGCGCCTTGTATGGGCGAGTTTAGGACGCTCGTGGAGCGCAGCGACTGACGGGTATTGGCCCGAACCGGACCTTCGGCATCAGCCATAAGAACGTCGGCTAGATCCTCGAAGGGGACTTTAGCCTGTCACGGCGTCATCACGGCGATGGCGCATTCAAAACTCAGCGGCTCGTGCGTCTATTTCGTCGCGTCCAATCATACTTGCAGCGTATGATGCAATTCACTTGCACTCACCGTTTCTAGTGCGCCCGTATTGCCCGTCGGATGAAAGCGGCTTCGGTCAAAACGATCGTCGCATCGTCAAGCGTCAGGTCCTCCGCATGCATCGTCGCTATTCTCACCGGCGCCAATCGGCCAAACGCTTCCTGAACGCCACTCTTCACACGGAATGTTTTCTTAAACGCAGGCCAGAAGGTGCGGTTTTCGATGATCATTGGATAATCCGCGAAATCGGCGCAAATAATTAAGCTTGGCACTGGACGCCCGGCCTTCAATTTCCGTTTTTTCTTGTCTTCCCAATTTTCGCGCATGTTGCTTGGTAACAGGCGAACCCAGTCTTCGCCAAACTCACGGGTCAAAGTTCGATCGATAAAATCGCGCAATTCACGTTCGAATTTTCGAAGCATTCGATACGCAACATCCGCGACGGGATCATCATCTGCTGCATCTTCGAATGCATCCCAAAGGCCTGCGTCGTCGAAGACCTCTTTGAAAGCCTCTTCGGTGAAATTTCCAAGTGCTGCGTCGTATCCTTGGGCAACATAAAATTCGCGCCGAGCGGCGCCTGTGGCTAGCTTCAAAGGATCCGGAATGATCGTATCTCGCCAGTCTCCAAGAGATGGTCGCAAATTCGCGAGAACATCACTGCTAAATGGATCGCGGGCCCCAAATAGACCACCAATCGCATTAATGTCCGCAATTGCGCCAGCCGACCTGGGCGTTGCCGCAATATCGGCCCATGGGCTTTCGATCCGCGCCAATGCGTCTTCTAGGCGATTCCCTGTTCCGAAGATTTCACCCGCGATCCTGCTAGCAGACATACCGGCGTCGGCGATCGAAGCCAGCTCGCTTATCTCCGGGCGGCGAAAAGTATCCGCAATTCTCGCTGCAGCCGACAATGGATCCATACGCGCTCCCAGAGCCCCTATGGCGGCATTAATGTCCTTTGGTTGTTCAAGCGCAGCGATCGCACCAGCAATTGACCCCCCCCTCTGATCAATCACATTTTGAACGCCCGCCAAGCCGATTTCATCGTGGACGCCGGCGACACGCATGGCGTCGCTGAGCGGGTCGACAAGGCGCTGCATCTTCTCCACTTCGTCCGCCAATGTTCGCGTTCGATTGATTTCGTCAAACACGGGTTCGTGGCGCGTCAATTCAGACGCAATGGATTGGGCACGATCAACTTGCGCGGTAAGCGCGCGAAGGCCCGGAGGATTGATTGTATCCTCTAGCCGCTGGCGATTGGCCTCAATCTCGCGCAGTTGACGATGTATAGGGTAATCAAAAGGGTCAAAGCCAGAAAACCGATTGGACATTTGGAATCTCAATACTAAAAGGGAATGACACTACAGATGATTCGCAGCATTTCAAAACCCTTATCGAACGTGCGGCGATCGGTGGGACGTCAGCTTTTGGATAGCTCCTATGATCTGGCGCGTATTTTCTTATGTCCCCTTCTGCGCGCATTCCCGACGTTTAATGAGTTGTGGCTGCACGACGATTTTTGGCGAATTCCCGCCGAAGCCCGCGCGTCCGACCTGGGGCGGCTCGAGCCGCTTAATGCGGCAAGGACAAGCCGGTTTTCAGACATTCATTTCTACAGAGCGAATGGCGCTTTTCGGCCAAGCGACAGACGTTGCGTCCCATCGGCGCCGCTATCCGGCCGCCGCTGATTGACACGGCGCGCTGGCCCGTGACATGCGCGGCGGATGATTGATCTGGAAGAAGACGAAAGCGGCGCGGCGGATAATGGCGACGCCGGCGCCGGCCTTGAATTCACCGTGGATGAACAGACCGCGGGCGCGCGGCTCGACAAGTTCATCGCCGACCGGAACGAGGGGCTGACGCGGACGCGGGTCAAGGCGCTGATCGAGGGCGGGGCGCTGACCCGCGACGGCGTCGTCTTCACCGATCCCTCCTGGAAAATGCGCGAAGGCGAGGTCTTCGCGCTCGTCGCGCCGCCCGTCGCCGCGCCGGAACCCCGAGCGGAGCCGATCGCGCTCGATATTCTTTACGAGGACGATGATCTCATTGTCGTCAACAAGCCCGCCGGCATGGTCGTCCACCCGGCCGCCGGCAACTGGACGGGCACGC
>CAZBOC010000342.1:0-3208 GCA_964493225.1 uncultured Caulobacterales bacterium
CAGGCCTGTTTCTGGGCGCGCGTGCGCTTGTCGTCCTCGCGCATGTAGCTTGCGGTGAAATCAACGGTCGTGTTGTCGGTCGGCAGCCAGCGCACGGATCCGCGCAGGGCGTGAATGTTCCGGTCGTCGACGTCGGAGCCGTCGAAAATGTTCTCCGTGTAGCCGTCGCGTTGGATCAGCGTGCCGGCGAGGCGCACCGCGAGGGCGTCCGCGAGGGGAAGATTGAGCGCCCCGTTCACCCTGACGGAGGAGAAGTTGCCGTATTCCGCGTCGATATAGCCTTCGACGCCGTCCGTCGTCGCCTTGTTGGTGATGACGTTGATGACGCCGCCCGTCGCGTTGCGGCCGAACAGCGTACCCTGCGGCCCGCGCAGAACCTCGATGCGCTCGACGTCGAAAAATTCGGTTTCGAAAAGGCGCGGCGCACTGATGAAAACGTCGTTGATGTGGATCGAAGTCGAGGGCTCGGTCGAGGCGCCCGTCGCAAGGGCCCCGATGCCGCGGATCGAAATGGTGGACGTCGTGAACTGGCCCTTGGAGAAGGAGAAGTTCGGCGTGTTGAACTGGATGTCGGTGAAGCTTTCCAGCTGCCGCGCCTGCAGGTCCGCGCCGCTGAAGGCCGAAACGGCGATCGGCACGTCCTGGAGCGACTGTTCGGTTCGCTGCGACGTGACGACGATCTCATCGGTGATGGATTGCGCCGAGGCGGACCCGACGATGGCCGCGATCCCCGCGCTGGAAAGGAGAACAGATGTCAGATTTGCTGCCCGAAATTTCGTTTGCATTGGTTCGACCCCTGGTGTGCGCCCCTCCCTGACGGGGCTTTTGGATAGTCTTGGATAGTCTTCGCTATCGCCCGGACCCGCAGCATCACGCTTCATTGCAAACACGTCCACCACGGGGACGGCGCGCGCTCACGATCGCGTGTCCGGTGTCGTAAATTTATCACAATCCCGGCGTGCGCGCCCGGCGCGCCAGCATTTACAATTCAGTTGAAAGAATTAATGGAGACTTAACCGTAGTCGCCGATGCAACTTCAGGCTGTGGCCTCCGAGCCACAGCTGCGCGGAGCAACGACCCTTGCACGCGGCAGAATGAGCAGTGCTTGCGCGCCCGCGCCGGGCTTTGAATCAAGCCGGAAAGCGCCGCCATGGGCCTCCGCGATGGCGATGACGAGCGGCAGGCCGAGGCCGAGGCCCTCGCGCGAGCGCCTCAGGGACATGTCCGATTGGGAAAAGGGCTGGGTGATTTTTTCCAGCGTCTCGCGATCGATGCCGGGGCCGTCGTCCTTGACGAGAAAGGCGAGGTCGCCGCTCTTGAGGCGCGTCGCGCCGACTACGATCTTCACGCCGCGCTCGGAGAATTTGACCGCGTTGTCGATCAGCTTGGAGAGCGCGCGCGCGACGAGCGCGCCGTCGCAGCAAACCTCTAGCTCGCGATCTTCGACGGCGATGACGGGCTCGGTCCCGGCAAGGGAAATCACCTTGTCGACGGCGCCGAGCGCCTGGTCGACGAGGTCGCCGACGGTCGTGGCTGTCTCGTTGATCACGATCTCACCCGCACACGCGTCCGACGCCAACAGCATGTCTGACACGGAATTCAACAGGCGCTTGCCGCCGTCGACGATGTAATCGGCGTATTCCCGGTGCAGATGATCGTTTTCGCGGTCGAACTGCTCGCCGAGAAGCTGACCGAAGCCGATAATGGCGTTGAGCGGCGTGCGCAGCTCATGGCTCATCACCGACATCAGGCTGTCCTTGAACTGCGAGCCCGCCTCGGCGAGGTCGCGGGCGGCGCGAAGCGCCTTTTGATCCCGGCTTGCGCGCAGAACGAAACGCACCGCATGGCTGAAAAGCGTCCAGTTGATCGGCTTCGCCAGAAACGACGTCGCGCCGGCGGCGAACGCCTCCTCCACGGCGTCGCGCGACGCGCTGCCGGTGACGACGATCACCGGCACTTCTGAGTAAAAGCGGCTGTCGCGCACGCTCTCGGTCAGCTGAAACCCGTTCATGACGGGCATGTCGAGGTCGGAAATGATCAGGTCGATGTCCTCGCGCTGGAGAATCTCGAGCGCATCGGCGCCATTCTCCGCGGGCGCGACAAAGTGGCCCGCGTCGACAAGTTTCGCCCCGGCCAGTTCCCGCATGATCGGATCGTCGTCGACCAGCAGGATCCGCGCCGGAGCATCGAGTTCGCCTGAAATCTCCACCTTCGCCCTGCGGCTCCGCTCTTTGTTGAAGAGACGATTGACGAATTAAGTTAAAAAGAAATTTCCGGCGCGGTCGACGGGGCTTTGGAAAACTAAATGGCAATGAATATGGCACAAAACCGGGACCGCAAACAAATGCAGCCAGGACCCCCGAGCGCGGTGCACAAACCGAACAACACTCTCCGCAAGCGCCTCACCAGCCTCGTGATCGTCGCGATTCTCGGCTCGGTCAGCATCGTCACGATCTCCTCCGTGCTGCGCGAGGTCAGCCAGTACGGCGAGACGAAAAAGGTCGAGCTGGAAGCTTCCGCCGCGATCCTCGCCTACGCCATCGGCGAGCCCATGCGCGACGGCGACAAGGCGAAGGCCCTGGAAGCGCTGAGCGCCGTCGCAAATTTTCCCGATATCAAATATGTGCGCGCAGAAGACGCTCGCGGCGAGCTGTTCGCCGAACTCGGCGGGGCCGCCCCGCTCAGCGACTCCCATGTCGTCGATTCCAACCTCGCCTTCTCGCGCCTCGCCAAGAATTCGTCGGTAGTCAGCGTACCAATCGTCGAGGGGGCGCAGACGATCGGCGTCCTCTGGCTCTACGGCGACACGTCCGCGCTCGCAGAACGCATCCTCACGATCGTCTGGGACGCGATCTACGCGGCCATTGTCGCCGGCGGCATCGGCCTCCTCATCGCGATGCGCATGCAGCGCGCCGTCACGCAGCCGATCCACAATCTCGGCGAGGTTATGCGCTCGGTGCGCATGACCGGCGATTTCGGCAAACGCGCGAAACGGATCAGCGAAGACGAAACCGGCGAGCTCGTCGATTCCTTCAACGAAATGCTGGACGAAATCCAGGAGCGCGACGCCAAGCTTCTCGCGCACCAGCAGAACCTGAAGAAGATCGTTCGTCAACGGACCAAACAGTTCGAGGACGCCAAGGAGATCGCCGAGGCCGCCAATCTCGCCAAGACCGAGTTTCTCGCGACCATGAGCCACGAGATCCGC
>CAZBOC010000343.1:0-3198 GCA_964493225.1 uncultured Caulobacterales bacterium
GGATCCTCTGCTCGTATTCTCGCCGATTGGCGATGAGTACTTTCTCATAAATGCCTCTTCCCGTCAGTCTACGGAAAGCGCCTCTACTCGATGAGAAGAAGCGCCTCGCCGAATTCGACCGGCTGGGCGTCCCGGACGAGAATATCCTTTACGACGCCGCCGCGCGGGGCCGCTATCGGGTTCATGGTCTTCATCGCCTCGACGATCATGAGGGTCTGGCCTTCCGTGACCGGATCGCCCTTTTTCACGAAGGGATCAGCGCCGGGCGAGGGCGAGAGATAGACGGTGCCGACCATCGGCGAGGTGACCGCGCCCGGATCAGCGGACGGTTTCGCCGGTGCGGCTTGCGGCTCCGTCGGCGTCGGGGGCGGCGCCGACTGCGCTTGCGGCTGATAAGCCGTCGCGACGGTCTGACCGGCGCGGGCCACCCGCAGGCGCACGCCCGACTTCTCAACTTCGATTTCCGTCAGGCCCGTCTCATCAAGAATGCCGGCGAGCTCGCGAATCCAGGCGGCTTCGATTTCTTTCGTGTCGTCGTTTTGTTCAGCCATGCATGTCCCTGCCCTCTTTAGGCCGCGCCGCAGACCCGGTTGTCAATGAGCCGGCGCAGCGCGTCAAGCGCGAGCGGATAGCCGGCGGCGCCGAACCCGCAGATCACGCCCTGAACGGTCGGGCTGACGTAGGAATGGCGGCGGAAGGGCTCGCGCGCGTGGATGTTGGAGAGATGAAGCTCGATTTTGGGCGGCGCGCAGGCGGTAAGCGCGTCGGCGAGGGCGATGGACGTGTGCGTGTAGGCGCCCGGATTGACGATAAGGCCCGCCGCCTCCCGGCTCGCCTCCTGCACCCAATCGACGAGGACGCCTTCGTGGTTCGTCTGTCGGAACTCGACGGCGAAGCGGATTTCGCAAGCCTTGCGCTCGCACGCGGTCCTGACGTCGTCAAGCGTGTCGCGCCCGTAGATTTCGGGCTCGCGCTCGCCCAGAAGGTTGAGATTGGGGCCGTTGAGGATGAAGACTGTCGTGTCGGCCATGGCCTCGGGGTCCCGATCGGTTGCGCCCGTCGCCGCCGATGAGCATATACCATCTGTCAGCGGCGAATTAGGAGGCGGTAACGCGGATGCGCATTACTGTAAACGGCGAAGGTAAAGATTTTGATGCGCCGCTTGCGGTGGCCGATTTGCTCGACGCGCTCGAACTCGAGCCGCGAAAAGTGGCTGTCGAGCGCAATCTCGCAATCGTGCCGAAGTCGTCCTTCGACACAACCATGATCGGCGACGGCGATCGGATCGAGATTGTTCAGTTTGTGGGAGGCGGCTGACCCATGGACGCAGATTCCGTTCCTGGTCCCGACGGGGCGCTGGAAATCGCAGGAAGGCGGTTTTCTTCCCGCCTGATTGTCGGTACGGGCAAATATGATTCATACGCGCAGAACGCCCGCGCCGCCGAAGCGGCCGGAGCGGAAATGGTCACGGTCGCCGTTCGCCGCGTCAATCTGACGAACAGGAACGAGCCCATGCTGGTCGATTATCTCGACCCGGCGAAATTCACGTATCTTCCGAATACGGCGGGCTGCTTCACCGCGGAAGAGGCGATCCGGACCCTGCGCCTTGCGCGCGAAGCGGGCGGCTGGTCGCTCGTCAAGCTCGAGGTTCTGTCGGACCAGAAGACTTTATACCCGGAAATGGAGGAGACCCTGCGCGCAGCGAAGCTTCTCATCGCCGAGGGTTTCGAGGTCATGGTCTATTGCTCCGACGACCCTGTTTACGCGCGAAAGCTCGAGGACGCCGGGTGTTGCGCCGTGATGCCTCTCGGATCGCTGATCGGCTCGGGTCTCGGCATTGTCAATCCCGTCAACATCCGGCTGATCGTGGAGCAGGCGAGCGTTCCCGTCATCGTCGATGCGGGCGTCGGAACGGCGTCGGACGCGGCCGTCGCCATGGAGCTCGGCTGCGACGGCGTTTTGATGAATACCGCGATCGCGCAGGCGAAAGACCCGATCCTGATGGCGAGCGCGATGCGCCACGCCGTGATCGCCGGAAGGCAAGCTTACCGCGCCGGCCGAATGGCGAAAAAGCGCTACGCCGACCCCTCGTCGCCGCTTGGGGGGTTGATTTGACCGGGTCCCGTCGCGTCGCCAAGCGCGGCGTTTTGCGCCCGCCGTCGCGATTGGCGGGAGCGGGGCGCGGCCGTAGAAGGGGGCGTGGTGAATAACGCTCTGAATTCCAAGCCGCATGGCGATCTCAGCGAGGACGACGCCGTCGCTCGCGTGAGCGCGGAGGATTGCCTCTCCATGGGCGAGGTGCGCGCGGAAATCGATCGTCTCGACAGGCTGATCGTGCGCCTGCTCGCCGAGCGGCAGGGCTACATCGAAGCCGCAGGTCGCATCAAGCCGCGCGCGGACGAGGTTCGCCTTGAATGGCGGATCGAGGACGTGGTGGCGAAAGTGCTCGACTCCGCAGAGCGCGAAGGTCTGTCAAAACGAATCGCCGAGCCTGTTTGGCGCGAGTTGATCGACCGGTGCATCGACCATGAGCACGAAATCTGGGCTGCGCGCCATGCTGCGGAAAGCCGAAATAAGCCATAAATTTCAATAACTTAAGACGCAGGATTGCGTAAGGGCCGCGAAAAGTGGGGGTTTGCGCTTTGCGGGAGGCCGAACTGGGGGCGATAATCGGCGTCGACCTAGGTCCTAGGCCATCTCCCGACAATGAATAGAAAGGGCGGAGCATGAACAAAAACGAGTTTATCGATCGCGTCGCCGACGCAGCCGACATGAGCAAGTCCGAGGCGACCCGAGCGGTCGACGCGGTTTTCGACTCGATCACCGAAGCGCTGAAAAAGGGCGATGACGTCCGCCTCGTCGGTTTCGGGACCTTCTCCGTGACCGAACGCAAGGCGAGAGACGGCCGCAACCCGCGCACCGGCGAAACCATCAAGATCCCGGCGAGCAATCAGCCGAAATTTTCCGCCGGCAAGGGCCTTAAAGACGCCCTGAACTAGTCCAGGCGTCGAACAAGCCCACCAAAAACCGTTCCCGCGCGCGGCGGGAACGGTTTTTGCGTCAACGGCCGGACGCGTGAGTTGCCGGCGCGCAGCGCGCGCGTTATACGACGCGGTCCACGACCTCGCTCGGGGCGGGGAGAAGGGCGGTTAGCTCAGCTGGAAGAGCGGCTGGTTTACACCCAGTAGGTCGGGAGTT
>CAZBOC010000344.1:0-3197 GCA_964493225.1 uncultured Caulobacterales bacterium
AAAAATGAGACACCGGCCGCGCCGGCGAACCAGTGCGCCTCTGGCTATAGTCGTTTGAAATATCTTTCGATTTCGCCGCGATGGGCCGGTCCGACCGAAGGCGTTGCGACTTTGGGCGCGCGCATCTTGTCCGCCCGGCGCGCGCGGGGCGTATTGCATTGCCGAGTTTTTCCCAAATATATCGGCCGCAGAGGGGATCGGTATGATCAATCGGCAAAATGCGAACGCGGCAGCCGAGCCGAAGGAGGCCGCAACCGACACGGCGACGCGCGGTCCCCTAGCAGCGTTCCTCGGCGCAGACGCGGCGCATCTGGCGGCGGAAGCCCAGGAGGCGGCCAGCCCGGCCAATTTCGAAGGTCAGAGCCGCGAAGAGCTGGTCGCCGCCGCCGACGAATTCATAAAGGGTGCGACATTCGGCGAGTATGGCGGGGCCTTCGGCCGGCCGTTCTCACGCCAGTTCAAGAAGGCCGTGCGCGACCAGTTCGGCGCATACGACGCGGCGATCTTCGACGCGGTCGACGCCAGCGAACGGGATTCCTGGAGCATCGCGGTCCGCCTGCGCACCTACACGTTCATCCCATTCATACTCGCGGGGGCCTATTTCTTCGGCGCGACGGCGGCCTTTCTGGGTCACGGGACCGATGCGGCCGAGACGCTCGGCGGCGGCGCCCTTGCAATCCCCGCCGGCCTAGGCGCGTTCGTCTACACGCTGGTCGCCGTAGTCGCGGCGGCCGCGCTCGGGGTGGTCGGTGTCGACATGCCGGGCGAAACGCTCGGCGCTCTGGGATACGTTTCCGGCGTCGCACTCTTTTTCGCGGCCATGTATGGGGCGAGAACGCTGATCCGGAACGTGACGATCAACACGCTGGAGAAGAACGTCGCGAAGCTGGCCTCCGCCGTCATCAAGGGAGTGACCAACCTCAACACGCAGATCACCAACGCGATCAAGGCGAGCTTCGACCGCGGAGACGCGGGCACGGACTGGCCCCGCGTCTCCGGCGAATGGGTGAAGATCGCGCTCTGGATCGACCAGCGCTACGAATATGTCGACCGCTACGTCTCCCTCGCCGCCTGGCGCGTGGAGAACGCGTTCAATACGATCAGTCTAATATTCCGAACACTGAATATAGCGATCGCCGCAATATTCATCTACAGCGCGCTGAGCCTCATCGCAAAGGGCGAGACGCCCGAGGAGACGCCGTTCAATCTCGCCGCGGCGGGGTTGGTCATGTTCGGCTATTTTATATTCGCCGCCTTCGTCTGGTCGTTCTTCAATTCCCGCAAGGACAGCTTCTGGCATGAGAGGTTCACGGAGAATTTCGGCGATTTCGACAAGGACCGCGTGCACATCTTCGACGACGTGCGCCAGATCGTCGAACGCGACAAGCGCGACAAGGTCAAAGCCGAAATCGGCCGCTAGTTCGCCACGCGAACGGCTGACGGAACCATCGAGATCGCGACGCGCGGGCGTTGGCCTTCGGCGTCCATCGTCATTGAGGCGGCGCGGCCGTACTCGGTGTCGATCCGCGGCGCGGCGATGACCGGGCACTCGTCAACGCGCTCCCGGCAGATTATGAAGGCCGTCGAACATGCCCGCGCGCCGTTCGGGCTCACGTCGATCGTCACCCGATACGCGCCGCCGTCGTCGGTCGGCATCCTCAAGAGGTTCTGTTCAGCGCGCGTCGCCGGCAACAGCAACTCCGCGCGATAGGCGCGCGCGCCTTCGCCCGCCGCCTCCTCGATCTCAACGCCGACGATGAAAGCGGGCGCGAGATGTCCGTCTTGCGCGAACGCCGGCGCGGCGGCGAGGCCGATGCTGAAAGCCGCCCCAAGAAGCCTCGGCGGAAGTTTCATGGCCTTGTCTCCGAAGTCGATCATGCGCTCGACAATACCCGGTCCCGGCGCGCGATGCAGCATGGGCGGCGTCAATTCTTCGCCTTCATCAGGCGGCGGCGTTCGCCTGCGCGCTGAGCGCGCAGCGGCTGCTTTCTCGCCGCCGCTTGCGCGCGGCGATCGGGATTTGCCCCCTCGCTGACTTTCCGGCAAAGTCGAAGGAGAAACGAGGCCATGAAAATGATAAGACGATTACTGAACATCTGCTGCGGCGCAGCATCACCCATCGCCGCAGCGTCACTCGCCGCCGCCCTGGCCGCGGCGCCGGCCTTCGCCGCCGATATCGCCATCGTCCACGCCGGACGGCTTCTCGCGGCGCCGGGCGAGGCGGTGGCGAGCGAACAGTCGGTGATCATCAGGGACGGCAAGGTCGACAAGGTCGTTGCGGGCTATGTGGACGCGGCCGGCGCCGGGGCGGGCGAAGACGACGCCGTCGCCATCCACGACCTGAAGGACCAATTCGTGATGCCGGGCTTTATCGACGCCCATGTCCACATCACCAGCGAGAACAATCCGAAGGGCCGGCTCCAGGCCGTGGAAATGTCCGACCCCGACCGGGCGATCAACGCCGCCCATTTCGCAAGGGTCACGCTCGAGGCGGGCTTCACGACGGTGCGCGACGTCGGCGCGCGCGGCGGCGACGCGGTCTTTGCGCTGCGCGACGGGATCGAGAAGGGCTGGGTCGACGGGCCGCGGATTTTCGCATCGGGCTCCACGATTTCGGTCACCGGCGGGCATGGCGACGGCACCCAGGGCTATCGCGACGACATCGCCGAGCTGATGCATTCGACCGGCGTGTGCGACGGCGTCGGCGATTGCCGCCGGGCGGTGCGCGAACAGGTCCGCCGCGGCGCCGACCACATCAAGCTCACCTCGACCGCGGGCGTCCTCTCCAACACCGCGGCGGGCCTTGAGCAGCAATTTTTCGAGGACGAACTCAAAGCCATCATGGACGCGGCCCATTCCATGGGCCGCAAGGTCACAGCCCACGCCCACGGGGTGAACGGCATCAACGCCGCGCTCGAAGCCGGCGTTGATTCCATCGAGCACGGAACCTATCTCGACGATCGCTCGATCGCGCTCTTCAAGTCGACGGGCGCCTATCTCGTCCCGACCATCCTCGCCGGCGTCACCGTCGCGGAGTGGGCGGAAGATCCGGATACGTTCCTGACGCCGCCCCAGCGCGAGAAGGCCGCGGAAGTCGGCCCGAAGATGCTCGCCATGGCGCGGCGCGCCCATGAGGGCGGCGTCAAGATCGCCTTCGGCACGGACAGCGGCGTCTCCGCCCACGGAGAAAATGCGCG
>CAZBOC010000345.1:0-3186 GCA_964493225.1 uncultured Caulobacterales bacterium
AAAAATCAAGCATTGACAGAACCGCCGCCGCCATGTACCAGAAGATCCTGACCCCCAATCGCGGCTAAATCGCGGGGCGGACCGCGCGCACCGCGCGTCGCCTCGGTGTGGCCGCCGTCGCGGTCTATTCCGACGCCGACGCCGGCGCGCCGCATGTCGGAGCCTGCGACGAAGGCGTTCGCATCGGGGCGGCGGCGCCGTCGGAAAGCTACCTCGTTGGCGAGCGGATCATCGAGGCCGCGCGACTGACCGGCGCCGAGGCGATCCACCCCGGTTACGGCTTTCTCTCCGAGAATGCGGGTTTCGCCGAGGCCGTTGAAAAGGCCGGGCTCGTCTTCATCGGTCCGACCGCGGAGACGATCCGCGCGATGGGCTCGAAATCGGCGGCCAAGGACCTGATGCAGGCGGCTGGCGTGCCGACGACGCCCGGCTATCAGGGCGCCGATCAATCGCTCGAAGCGTTCCGCGCCGCCTGCGCCGAGATCGGCTATCCGGTGCTCTTGAAGGCGACCGCCGGCGGCGGCGGCAAGGGCATGCGGATCGTGGAGCGCGAAGCCGACCTCGCCGAGGCGCTCGACGCCGCCAAGCGCGAGGCGGTCTCGGCCTTCGGCGACGACCGATTCCTCGTTGAGAAATACATCGCGCGGGCCCGGCATCTGGAAGTCCAGATCTTCGGCGACGGCCGCGGCGCAGTGGTGCATCTCTTCGAGCGGGATTGTTCAGTGCAGAGGCGCCACCAGAAAATCATTGAGGAGGCGCCGGCGCCAAATCTTTCCCGCGACGTTCGCTCCCGGCTCCTCGCCGCCGGCGTCGAGGCGGGGCGCGCCGTCGATTATCGCGGCGCCGGCACCGTCGAGTTCCTCTACGACGGCGCCGAGGGCGTCTACTTCATGGAGATGAACACCCGCCTGCAGGTCGAGCACCCCGTCTCCGAAATGATCACCGGACAAGACTTCGTCGAGTGGCAAATGCGCATCGCCGCCGGCGAACCCTTGCCCCTCCGCCAGGATGAAATCACGCAGCGCGGTCACGCCTTCGAGGCGCGTCTTTACGCGGAAAATCCGGAACAGAATTTTGCGCCGTCCATCGGCGCGCTGACCACGCTTCGCCTGCCCCGCGACGGCGCCCGCATCGATTCCGGCGTCGCCGAATGTCAGGCGATCACGCCCTTTTATGATCCGATGATTGCGAAAATCATCACCCACGGCGCGAGCCGGCGCGAGGCGCTGGCGCGGTTGTCGACGGCGCTCGGGCGAACGCGCGTTGCGGGACTGGAGACGAATGCGCGTTTTCTCGCCGCCCTCGCGCGCGATCCCGACTTCGCCGCGGGCGATGTTTCGACGCGCTATATCGACGAACACGACGAGGCGCTGTTCGCCCGGCCGGGGCTCGACCCTCGCGTGCTCGCCGCCGCAATCGCCTGGCGGCGGGCGACGACGCTCGACGCGGAGGCCGGCGATCCGTGGACGGTGCTTCGCGGCTTTCGCGTGAACGCGCCGCGCGAGGCGGTTTACTGGATCGCCCATGGCGGCGCGGCGTCGATCCTGCGGCTGCAGGCGGCGGACGGCGGATATGTCGCGCGCCTGGAGGCGGATGCGGCCGCCGCCGCCCGCAAGGACGGCTCCGCGCGGGCCGAAACGGCGCCGCTCTCTTTTCGATTTTCCGTGTACGAGGCGTCGGGTGCGGCGGGCGACATGCGTCTGACCATTGACGGGCGCACGCTCTCCGCCTTCGTCGCGCCGCATGGCGAGGATCTGGCGCGGATCTGGATCGGCGCGGAGTGCTGGGATGTCGGCTTTCCCGATCCGCTGACGGCTTCGGGAGGCGCGCATGCGGCCGAGGGCAGTCTCGCCGCGCCGATGCCGGGCGTCGTCACGCTTCTGAAGGTATCTCCCGGCGCCGACGTCGCGGCGGGCGAGACGCTGATCGTCATGGAGGCGATGAAAATGGAGCACGCGATCAAGGCGCCCAATGACGGCGTCGTCAAAGCCTTTCGCTTTGCGCCGGGCGATCAGGTGAAAGAGGGCGACCTCCTTATCGAATTCGAGGAAACGGCGTGAGCGGAGCGATCAGCATCGTCGAAGTCGGGCCGCGCGACGGGCTGCAGAACGAAAAAGAGCCGGTCGATGTCGCGACCAAGGTGGCGCTCGTCGACAGTCTTTCGGGCGCTGGGTTGAAAGCCGTCGAGGCGGGCGCTTTCGTTTCGCCGAAATGGGTGCCGCAAATGGCCGCGAGCGACGAGGTCATGGCGCGGATCAATCGGCGCGCCGGCGTTTCCTATCCGGTCCTGACGCCGAACATGAAGGGCTATGAGGGCGCCAGGGCGGCCGGGGCCGATACGGTCGCCGTTTTCGCCGCCGCGTCGGAAACCTTCAGTCAGAAGAACATCAATGCGACGATCGCGGAAAGCCTTGAGCGCTTCCGCCCTGTCGTCGAGGCCGCGAAAGCGGACGGCGTCAGGGTGCGCGGCTATGTCTCCTGCGTCCTCGGCTGCCCCTATGAAGGCGCGGTCGCGCCTGAAAAAGTCGCCGAGCTCAGCGCCGCCCTCGCGGAGACGGGGTGTTGCGAAATCTCCCTCGGCGACACGATCGGCGTCGGAACGCCGCGGGAGACCGCGGCGCTGATCCGCACGGTGTCGAAAGCAATTCCGACGGCGAGGCTCGCCGGACATTTCCACGACACCTACGGTCAGGCGCTCGCCAATATCTGGGCGGCTGTCGATGAAGGCGTGACGGTCTTTGACGCCTCCGTATCCGGCCTTGGCGGCTGCCCCTATGCAAAGGGCGCCTCGGGAAATGTGGCGACGGAAGACGTCGTCTATTCGCTTGAGCGTTCCGGCCTCGCGACGGGCGTCGACCTCGACGCGCTGATCGAGACGAGCTTGTGGATTTCGGAAAAACTCGGCCGCCGCGCGGGTTCGAAAGTCACGCGCGCGCGCGCCGGGGCCGGGGATTAATCAACGGCGAGGGGCCAGCCTTCCTCGCGGCGCTCGATGATTTCGACCGGATCGCCGACCCGGATGACGCCGCCTTCGCCCGAAAGACGCGCGTTCCAGCCGAACAGGACGCCGGAGACCCGTTCGTCCGCGGACCGTCGCAGTTTAGCGAGACTCTTCAAGGGTTCTTTGCCGGTTGCTTCACCCGTCATCTGGTCTCTGGTCGTCACGACGCAGCGGTCGCAGGGCTT
>CAZBOC010000346.1:0-3185 GCA_964493225.1 uncultured Caulobacterales bacterium
TCGGCGCTTGAGATGAGCCCCCAGGAGCTCACCGCCGCCGTGGCCGAGGCGATCCGGAGCCACGAGGCGAAGCGATGATCATCACCTCTACGATATCCTTCGTAGCGAGCCTCAGCCTTCTCGCGCTTCTCGTCGCGGCCGCCCTCGCCCCGATCGAATCGCTCAGCTGGTGGGCCGGCTGGACCGACGAGGAAGCCGGCCTTTCGACTCCGGTCCACGGTCCTTTCAGGGACGCAGGCGACAAACGTTTCGTGATCTATCTCTCGGGAATCTCCACGATGACGGGCCATTACCTCGCCGATCAGGAGGCGCGCTTCCTCGAGCGCCTCGCCGAACGCGTTCCGGACGCGGAAATCATCAGCGACATCTTCCCCTATGCGCCGTCCGGGGCGCCGCTCTTCGCCGGTCCGCGGCTGTTCGAGCGGCTCTGGCGCAGCCTGATGGCGATGCGCCTGAAGGGCCGCGGCGCGGTTTCGGCGCTGGCGAACCTGCGCAATTTCTTCCAGGTGCTCGTCTCGGCGGACCAGCGCTACGGACCGATCTTCAATCTCGGCGCGGCGACGGTCATGATCGAGGCGCTGGAGCGCCACGGCTACCGCGCTGGAACCGGCGCGCCGGTGACCATTATCGGCTTCTCCGGCGGCGCCCAGGTCGGCGTCGGGGCGAGCCCCTATCTGAGATCGCGGCTTCGCGCGCCCGTCGACGTCATTTCCGTCGGCGGCGTCATCGCTTCCGGACCCGGCGTCGAGGCCGCGCGGACCATCCATCATCTGTACGGCTCGCGCGATCGCATTGAGCGCCTCGGCGTCCTGTTCTTCCCCGAACGCTGGCGCGTCTTTCCGGCGTCGATATGGAACAGAGCGCGCCATTCGGGAAAAATCCATTCACGCTGCATCGGTCCCCTCCTGCATTCGGGACCGAAGGGCTATTTCGGCCTCCGCGACCTGAGCGCCGGCCGGCGTTACGTCGACGAGACCCTCGACGCCGTCGCCGGCGCGCTTGGCGCGCGTTCCGCTCACCAGTGATCGGCGACGGGCGCGCCGCCGAAAAGTTCGTCTAGGCGCCGGCGCGTCGCCGGCGTCGCGTCCTCCGGCGGTCTTAAGGGGTCGACCCAGAGGATCTCCGCGATCTCGCCTTCGCTAGTCGCCGCGACGGCGCGCCAATCGCGCGCGCGGAAGAACAGAACGTGGTCGTTGCGGAAGGTGCGATGGTTCGAAAAGACGCCGACAAGTTCGGCCGGCGCTTCAAGCGCGACCCCGGCTTCCTCGACGAGTTCGCGCGCCAGCGCATCGCGGGCCGTCTCGCGCCGCTCGACGCCGCCGCCTGGAAAATAGAGCCCGTCGACATAGGTATGCCGTACAAGGAGCACTTCGCCCTCGGCGTTCGTCACGGCCGCGCGCACGCCCATGGTCAGGGAGCGGGACATCCGAAACCAGAGGTGAAACGCCGTCTTGCGAAGCGCGTTCATAGTTCCCCCTTGTTGAACGACTTCCCGGGTCTCGCCGCCATCAGGCCCTCGTCGCGGGACGGGAATATTCGCAAGACGCAAACAATTCTTTAACCCTGCGCCGCCTCGAGAAGCGCGATCATGCGCCTGCGCGACTCGGGGAGCTCCGCGCCCGAGGGATGCAGGATCCGCGTCTCGATGAAATAGCCCGTCGTCCGGAGGCCGGCGATCGCCTCGCCGCGCGTCGCGCCCGTCGTCCCGCCGCGAAGGAACGGCGGAAGCGGGAGCAGTTTGTCCTTGTACGGCGCGCCGGCTCCGGCGGAAACCGCATGTGCGGATTTCGGCGAGACATAGACGAGATCCTCGCGCGCGCCCGTCGCCGCGCAA
This sequence comes from uncultured Caulobacterales bacterium, assembly GCA_964493225.1. Lineage (GTDB taxonomy): Bacteria > Pseudomonadota > Alphaproteobacteria > Caulobacterales > Parvularculaceae > JAJFFW01. The sequence continues at coordinate 1,835 of CAZBOC010000346.1, forward strand.
CTCTCAAGGCTCAGTCCAAAGCCGAGTTCGGCGAGGAGACCGAGTTCCCATCGGGCCATCAAGGCGGGCCAGAGGTCGGCTTCGCCAAGCGCGTCGAGGACGACGCCCATGGCTGAATAGACGCCCTGGAGCGGCTCGCGCTCGGGGGCGCAGGCGAGCGCAATGGCGGCGACGGCGGAAAGGCCCGCCAGCGACAGCCGCTCCTGCATCAGGGCCCCGGCGCGCGGCGCGGTCAGCTCCGCGGCGAAATGGCCGAGGCTGTCCCCGCCCCGCCCGCGCCAGGTGACGCGCAGGCCGTTGCCGGGCTGAAGAACGGGCTGCATTCGCCGGCCCTGACCGCCATAGACGAGTCCGGCCCAGCGGCCGTGCGCGGCGGTGAGGATATCGGCGACGGCGTGCGCCTCGCCATGGGCGCGGGCGCGCAACAAAACGCCTTCGTCAGTAAACTCCATCTCCGCAGATCCCCTGAACTTCCATGACCGCTCCGGGAAAGCTCGCCGCCGACCAACGCAACGGCTCAGCCGACGATGTCGAGCCCCATTTCGCGAAAGCGCGCCGGATCGTCGGCCCAGTTCTCGCGCACCTTCACATGGATGAACAGATGCGCCCGCTCGCCGAGGATTTCCTCAAGCTCGGCCCGCGCGGCGGCGCCGATGGCTTTCAGCGTCTGGCCGCCCTTGCCGAGCACGATCGGCTTCTGGCTTTCCCGCCCGACATAGATGGTCTGTTCGACGCGCAATTCGCCCTTTTTCGTCCGCGTCCAGCTCTCCGTCTCAACCGTCGCCTCGTAGGGCAGTTCCTGGTGGAGCCGCAGATAGAGTTTTTCGCGCGTGACCTCCGCGGCCATCAGGCGGTCGGAAATATCGGAGAGCTGATCTTCCGGATACATCCAGGGGCTCTCCGGCATCGCCTCCAGAAGATACGCTTTCAGTTCGGCGAGACCGTACCCCCGTGTCGCGGAGATGTAGAACGTGTCGGTGAAGACGCCGTGCGCGTTGAGGTCGGCTGTCAGCGCCAGGAGCTTTTCGCGCGGCAGCTTGTCGATCTTGTTGACGACGAGGACCGCGCGGACCTCGCGCCGTTTCATTTCGGCGATGATGGCGTCGGTGTCCGCAGCCGCGCGCCGGGCCGCAGCATCCGCGCGCTCGTTAGATCCGCCCGCGAGGTAACTCGGCGCGTCGACCAGAAGAAGGATCTCGTCGGCGCCGTCGAGCCCTTCCCAGGCGGCGGCGACCAAGGCGCGGTCAAGGCGGCGCTACGGCGCGAAAATGCCCGCCGAGACGAAGAAGACGATCTGCGCCGCCCGGACGACGGCGACGGCGCGCACCCCCACCCAGGTGGTCTGGACCAT
>CAZBOC010000347.1:0-3155 GCA_964493225.1 uncultured Caulobacterales bacterium
GGCGGTGATGCGCGGCGCCGAGCGCGCCATGGTCGTGGTCGATCTGCCGTTCGGCGCCTATGAGGCAGGACCAGTCCAGGCTTTCGAGAGCGCGTCGCGGGTCCTGCGCGAGACGGGCGCGCAGGCTGTGAAGCTCGAGAGCGGTCGCTATGCCGCCGAAACGATCCGGTTCCTGGTCGAGCGCGGCGTGCCGGTCATGGGCCATGTCGGCCTGAGGCCGCAGGCGGTGAACGTCGACGGCGGTTTCCGGGCGAAGGGGCGCACGCAAGACGAACGCGACGCCATCATGGAAGAGGCGGAGGCCGCGGCGGCGGCGGGGGCCTTCGCGATCGTGATCGAGGGCGTCGCGGAGGATCTCGCGCGCCGGATCACCGGGACCGTCAGCGTTCCGACCATCGGCATCGGCGCCTCGTCGGCGTGCGACGGGCAGATCCTCGTGACCCCCGATATGCTGGGCGTGTTCGACTGGACGCCGAAATTCGTGAAGCGCTACGCATCGTTGCGCTCGGCGGTCGACGACGCGGTCCGTCAATACGCCGAGGAGGTGCGCGCGCGCACTTTCCCCGAACCCGCTCAGGTCTATCAGCTCGGCGCGGACGAAAAATCGGCTTCTTCGACGTAAGCTGCGGAGCCGGCCTTTGCGTTGCGCGCGGTTTGAAACGTCGATAGAACCTCGGCTTCTGAGACGAACGCCGCTGCGGCCGCCGCGATGACGAGGCCGAGCCTCCGGCGGTCAGGGCGTCCATAAGCGATTGCGGAAAAAGGCGAAGCGCGCGTGGCCAACGACGAAAGCATTTTACGCGAGGTCGACCAGGAGCTGGCCGAGGAGCGTCAGTGGGCGTTCTTCGCCAGAAGGGGGCCCGCCGTGATCGGCGCGGGCGCGGCGATCGTTCTCGCCGTCGCGGGATTTCAGATCTGGAACGCGCAGAAATCAGCCGCCGCCGCAAGGAGCGCCGCCAGCTACCAGGAGGCGTTGACGGCGCTCGAGGACGACCCGGAAGCGGGCCGCGCCGCGCTGGAGGCGTTCGGCGAAAACGCGCCCAGAGGATACGCCGTGCTCGCCGGGATGCGCCGCGCCGGCGCCCTCGCCGCAGCCGGCCGGCGCGCGCAAGCCCTTGCGATTTATCGCGAGATCTACGGCGAGCGCGCCGCGCCGAAGCGCATCTCGCAGCTGGCCCGCCTGAGGGCCGGCCTTCTCGCCCTTGAGGACGGTCGCGACGCGGTCATGCGCGACCTTGGCGATCTGGAGGCCGACCCTTCCGCCCTCGGATTTCACGCGCGCGAAATCGCCGGCGTCGCGGCCCTGCAGGCGGGAGACTACGCGACGGCCGTCAATATTTTCGACGCCTTGAGCGCAAGCCTGGAGACGCCGGCCTCGCTCAGGGCGCGGGCGGAAGAGTTCGCGGCCCTTGCTGAAGCGGGAAAGGCCGGCGCCAATCTGACCCGAGATCTGCAGGCTGATGATCTCGCCGCGACCCTCGACGCGCTGCAGGCGGAGGGCGCCGCCGGAGACGGCGCTTCCGTGGTAGACGCCGCTGGGCGCGGCGTCCCGGAAGGCGAGGAGGCTGATGACGGCGAGACGCGGGACGAAGTCGATCCGAGGGCCGGCGACAGCGCAGGGGACCCGTCGGTCGAGGGCTCTGCTCCGGCGGCCGACCCGGCGGAAGGCGGCGATCCATCGCAGGCGATCGAGGAGCCTGATGAGAATACGGCGGGGGCTGACGAAAACGCGAAGCCGAAAGAGTAACCGATGACCCTTGACGATTTTGTCCGCCGCCTTGCGCGCCTTTTCTTTGTTCTGGCTGCGTCGGCGGCGATCGCATCGTGCGGCTCGAACCCCGTGACGAGCGCCGTGTCCGGCATATTTTCCGGCGACGAAGATGACGAGGACGGCGAAAGTGACGACGATGAGGACGACCGCATTTCGATCCTCGCCCTCGAAGAAACCATCGAAGCCGATCCGCGCTATGCGGGTCTGCTGATCGACGTTCCGCCTTCCTATCGAAACGTCTCCTGGCCGCAGCCGGGCGGCGAAGCGGACCACACGCTGCACCATCTGAGCGGCGAGGCCAGCCTCGAGCAGCTCTGGAAAACCGATCTTGACGCGGATTCAGGCCGCCGGGCGCGCCTCACCTCGCCGCCGGTCGCAGCCGACGGCCGGCTTTTCGTGATCGACACCGAAGCGCGCGTCTCGGCGATCGACATGGAGACGGGCGACCGGCTGTGGAGAAGCGAACTCACGCCGGAAATCGACGAAAAATTTCGTCTCCTGGAGATCTTTGGCGGTCCGGACGCGGCCGAAATCGGCTTCGGAGGCGGCGCGGCGTTCGACAGCGGGCGCGTATTCGTCACCTCCGGGTTCGGCTTCGTCGCCGCACTGAACGCGGAAACCGGAGAAGAAATCTGGCGCACGCAGACGGATGCGCCGGTGCGCACCGCGCCGACCGCCTATCGCGGCGCGGTCTACCTCGTCACGAACACGAATGAAATGATCGCCCTTTCCCAGGCCGACGGCTCGAAGCAATGGAGTTTTCAGTCCTTCGAGGAGGTTGCGCGCATCCTTTCCTCGGCGAGCCCTGCGGCTGCGGGCGACCTCGTCGTCGCGCCGTTCTCCTCCGGCGAGTTGATCGCGTTTCTGTCCGATTCCGGACGTTCGGTCTGGAACGATACCCTCGCCCGCAACACGCGGCTGACGGCGCTTTCGACGCTGAACGATATCGCCGGCGCGCCGGTGATTGATCGCGGTCTCGTCTATGTCGTCTCCCACGCCGGGCGGCTCGCCGCGATCGACATCCGCACGGGCAACAGGGCCTGGGAGGCGCCGATCGCGAGCCTGCAGATGCCCTGGGTGGCTGGCGACTATATCTTCGTCGTCTCCGTCGACGCCGAGCTTGTCTGCATCTCGCGCAATGACGGAGCCGTCGTCTGGGTGGAGTCGCTGAAGCGTTACCGCAACGAAAAGAAGCGCAAGGGACGCATCGCCTGGGCCGGCCCCGTTCTCGTCGGCGGGTCGCTGGTGCTCGTTTCCTCCGAGGGCGAAGTCGTAAAGGTCGCCCCGGAAAGCGGCGCGGTGCTTGAGACCAAGGAGCTCGGCGACGGATCGGTCATCTCGCCGATCGTCGCTGACGAGACCATCTTTGTCCTGACGGAAAAAG
>CAZBOC010000348.1:0-3144 GCA_964493225.1 uncultured Caulobacterales bacterium
TGATCTTCTGGGTCTCCATTACTGGTTCAAACGCATCGGCGCGAACCGCCAGCTCCTCGGCGGGCCCGAACTCGTTCGCGAGCACGCCGCCCGCCTGCAGGGCTGGGCCTGAGGGACGCCGATGAGCGCGCCGTTGAAAGGCCCGATCGCTTCGCCGCACCGATTTCCCGCCGCCCTCGCCGCCGCCCTGAGAGCGAAATACGCCTTGCGCGAACCGGAAGGGCGCGCGGCGACGCCGGCGGAGTTCGCAAGGCTCGCCAAGGGCGCGGCCGCTGTCGTCGCGACCGCCTATGACACAATCGACGAGGGCTTCATCGGCGCATTGCCGGCCTCGGTGAAATTCATCGCCTCGATCGGGGTGGGGGTCGACCATATCGACCTTGACGCGGCGAGGGCGAAGGGCTTGACGGTCTCCAACACGCCGGAGGTGACGACCCCCTGTCTCGCCGACATGACGATCGGGCTCATGATTGCCGCCTGCCGGCGCTTTCGCGAGGGCCTTGCTATCGCGGAGACGGGCGAGGCGCGCGGCATGCTGGCGCCGGACAGCTGGGGCCAGCGCGTGACGGGGCGCACGCTCGGCATCGTCGGCATGGGCAATATGGGCAAGGCGGTCGCAAAACGCGCAAGGGCCTTCGACATGGAAATTCTCTACACGACGCCGCGACCCAGCGCCGAACTCGACGCCGAGACGGGCGGGCGCTGCGTCACTCTTGATACGCTTCTGCGAACCTCGGACGTCATCTCGCTTCACTGTCCGCTCAAAGAGGAAACGCATCACCTCATCGACCGGGCGGCGATCGAAAAAATGAAATCGACAGCCGTCATCATCAATATTGCGCGCGGGCCGATCATCGACGAGGCGGCGCTGATCGCGGCGCTGAAGTCGGGCCGAATATTCGCGGCTGGCCTCGACGTTTTTGAAACGGAACCGGAACCGATCAGCGAAGAGCTCCGCATGCTGCCGAACGCGTTCTGCCTTCCCCACATCGCGTCCACCACCACTGAAAGCCGCGCGGCGATGGGGGCGAGGCTCTTGCAGAACATCGACGCATTTTTCGAGACCGGCGCGCCGCTCGATCGCGTCGTCTAGCCAAGGGGAGATGTTGCATTGGCGACCCTCAACCACGAAGCTCCGACGACGCCGGGAGCGGCGGTCCGGCCGGCGCGCGCCTCGCGTCCCTATCGCCGTTACGTGCTCGTGCTCCTGACGGCGGTCTACACGTTCAATTTCCTCGACCGTCAAATCATGAGCATCCTGGCCCCGGCGATCCAGGAAGATCTCGGCCTTTCCGATTCCCAGCTCGGCGTTCTCATCGGCCTCGCTTTCGCACTTCTCTACACGACGCTCGGCATACCGATCGCTCGTCTTGCGGACCGGGCTAACCGCGTGACGTTCATCTCGGTGTCGCTCGGCCTCTGGTCCGCGTTCACGGCGATCTGCGGCGTGGCGCAAAATTTCACCCAACTCGCCCTCGCCCGCGTCGGGGTCGGTATCGGCGAGGCCGGCGGCACGCCGCCCGCCCATTCGCTTATTTCCGACCTGTACCCAAAGGAAAAGCGCGCCGGCGCGCTCGCGACCTACGCCCTCGGCATACCAATCGGCGTCACGCTCGCTTACCTCGCCGGCGGCTGGGTGCTGCAGAATTTTGATTGGCGCACGGCCTTTATCGTCCTCGGGCTCCCCGGCGTGGCGCTCGCCGTTCTTTTGCGACTGACAGTCACCGAGCCCGCGCGGGGCGGCGCCGAAACGACGCGCGCCGCCGATCAATTCGCCGGCGGCAAGGCGTTCGATCTGAAAGCGATGCTTGCCGCCGGCCGCCATTTGTTTTCCATTCCGACCTATCTCGGCATCCTCGCCGGCCATACGGCGGTGTCGTTTGCGAGCTACGCCAAGAGCGGCTTCGTCGTCGTCTTTTTCGCGCGTTCGCACCCGGATATGGCTCGGCTGGAAGTCCTCTTCTGGCTTGGCGTGATCACCGGTACGGCGTACGTGGCGGGCGTCATCCTCGGCGGGCGCCTCGTTGACCGGCTAGCGACGCGGAACAAGTCCGCTTACGGGACCATTCCCGCCATTGCGCTGGTCGCGCAGATCCCGTTTTTCCTCGGTGCGATGTGGACCGACAGCGCCGCCTGGTCGCTCATTCTTTGGTGGCCGGTCTATCTCCTCAACGGGTTCTTCCACGGACCGTGCTTCGCGCTCGCCCAGACCCTCGCGCCGGTCTCGATCCGGGCGCTTTCGACCGCGATATACTTCTTTGTCCTGAACCTGATCGCCCTCGGCTTCGGGCCGACCGCTGTCGGCCTCGTCAGCGACCTCCTCGCAGGGTCATTCAACATGACCAGCGAGCTATCCCTTCGCATCGCGCTGACGCTGACGCTTGTGCCGGTCGCCCTGTCGCTGGTCGCTTTCCTCAGCGTTGCGCGCAACGTCAAGGCGGACTGGGCGCGGGCGACGGGCGATAGCGCCTGAGCCCCCGCGGCGCGCCTAGCGGTTTTTCCAGTCAGGCTTGCGTTTTTCGACAAAGGCCTGAACGCCTTCCTTGAAGTCTTCAGTCTGCATCAAATCCTTCAGGATCGGCCCGCTCACGGCGAGACCGTCCTCGAAGCGTTCGATCTCGTCGAGCTGGTTTAGCGCCCGCTTCGTCGCCTTGATCGCCGACGGCGAGTTGCCGAGGAGCGTATCGGCCATTGCGCGCGCCGCCTTCATAATGTCCGCCTGCGCCACGACCTGGTTGGCGATCCCGAGGGCTTTCGCCTCGGCGGCGTCGACAGAACGGCCCGTCAGCATCATTTCAACCGCGTTCTTGCGCCCGATCTGGCGGCTCAGTTTCTGCACCCCGCCGGCGGCGGCGAAGAACCCGACCTTGACCTCCGGCAGGGCGAATTTCGCCGTATCGGCGGCAATGATGATGTCGCAGGAAAGCGCGATCTCCATCCCGCCGCCCATGGCGACGCCGTTGACGGCGGCGATGATCGGCTTTTCGAGGTCGAACCGGTTCGTAATTCCGCCGAAGCCGCTCTTCGGCGTACGCCCGCCGCCGCCTTCGGCGGTGTATTTCAGATCATTCCCGGCACAGAACGCTTTCTCGCCGGCGCCCGTCAGGATCGCGACCCAGAGGTCGGGATCGGCGGCGAAATTGT
>CAZBOC010000349.1:0-3136 GCA_964493225.1 uncultured Caulobacterales bacterium
CGCGCACCCTCTTCGTCAGCCTCGCCATGATCGAGTCGACCGCGATCTACTGCTTCGTCGTCTCGATGATCCTGATCTTCGCGAACCCGTTCGTCAACGCGGCGGCCAGCGGCGCAGGGGGCTGACGGCCATGCAGATCGACTGGATCACGGTCGCGGCGCAGGTCGTCAACTTTCTGGTTCTCGTCTGGCTCCTGCAGCGCTTTCTGTACGGACCGGTTACGCGGGCGATGAAGCGCCGCGAAGAACGCATAGAAAGCCGGCTGCAAAAGGCGGAAATGAAGCGCAAGGAAGCGCAGGAGGAAGCGGAGACCTTGCGCCGCAAGCAGCGCGATCTTGACCAAAGACGCGAAGAAATGCTCGAGAGCGCGCATGCCGAGGCGAAAAGGACGCGCAAGCGTCTCGAACGCGAGGCGCGCGAAGCCGTCGAGCAGGAGCGCGAAAGCTGGCGGCGCGACCTCGACGCCGAAAAGGAAGCCTTCCTGCGCGAACTCCGATCAAGGTCGGCGCGCCACGTCGCGGAGGTCGCGCGCGCGGCGCTGAAAGACCTGGCCGACGCTGAACTCGAGGCGCAGGCGGCGGCGCGCTTCCTCGTGAAACTGAACAGTCTTGGCGACGGTGAAATCGACAGACTGAAAGGAGCGGCTGACGACACGGAAGATCCATTGCGGATCGAGAGCGCATTTCCCCTTTCATCCTCCGTAAAGGAACAAATTACGAAAACGCTCCACAAACGATTTGCGGAGACCAGAGACGTCGACTATCTCCGGGACGAGGAACTCGTTTTCGGCATTCGGCTGCGCGTCGGCGCGCGCGTCATCGAATGGTCAATCAATTCCTACCTTGACCGACTGGAGGAGGCCGCCGGACAGATTCTCTCCAAGGCGAGCCCAGAGGATGCGCGCGACGCTGCGTAGGAAGGCCCCCGCCGGATGTTGAACAGCATTCTCGACGACGCCTTTTTCAGCCTCGATCAGGCGCTGGAAAAGACCGCCGCAGCGCTCGAGATGAGCGAAGTCGCGTCGGTTGCGAGCATCGGGGCCGGCGTCGCGGTGGTCCGCGGGTTCACGCAACTCCGTGCAAACGAACTCATTCGCTTTCGAGACGATCTCTACGGCCTCGCGGCGAACATCAATGAACGCGAAGCCGGCGTAATGCTGCTGGGCGACGCGCAGGCGCTCAGGGGCGGCGACGAGGCGCGGCGCACGCGGAGGGTCGCCGACGCGCCGGTCGGCGAAGCCCTGCTCGGCCGGGTCGTCGACGCGCTCGGCCGGCCCATCGACGGCGAGGGCGCGCTGAAGACCGACGAGCGCCGGCCGATCGAACGCCCTGCCCCGCCGATCATGCACCGCGCGCCGGTCGAAACGCCTTTGCAGACGGGGATCAAGGCCGTTGACGCCGCCATCCCCATCGGTCGCGGCCAGCGCGAGCTCATCGTCGGCGATCGCCAGACGGGAAAAACATCGATCGCGGTCGACGCGATCCTGAACCAGAAAGACACCGGCGTTCTATCGGTCTACTGCGCAATCGGCCAGCGCGCCTCCGCCGTGGCGCGCGTCATCAAGGCGCTGCAGGAGGGCGGCGCGCTCGAACGGTCGATCATCGTCGTCGCTGGCGGCGAGGACGCGCCCGGCCTTCAATACATCGCGCCCTACGCCGCAACGACGATGGCGGAGTTTTTTCTGAACGCGGGACGCGACGTGCTCGTCGTCTATGACGATCTGACCCGCCACGCCAGGGCGTACCGCGAACTGTCGCTCCTCCTGCGTCGCCCGCCCGGCCGCGAAGCCTATCCGGGCGACATCTTCTTTCTGCATGCGCGTCTTCTGGAGCGTGCGACGCATTTGCGCGAGGAACGCGGCGGCGGCTCGATGACGGCTTTACCCATCATCGAGACCCAGGCGCAGAACATCTCCGCCTATATTCCGACCAATCTTATCTCGATTACGGACGGACAGCTTTATCTTTCCCCCTCGCTTTTCGAGAAAGGGCATTTGCCGGCGATCGACATCGGCAAATCGGTCTCGCGCGTCGGCGGGAAGGCGCAGGCCCCGGCCTATCGCGCCGTCGCGGGGAATCTGAGGCTGTCCTATTCCCAGTTTGAAGAACTCGAATCCTTTGCGCGATTCGGAACGCGTCTCGACGACGAAACGCGCGCGAAGCTCGACCGCGGCCGGCGCGTGCGAGAGGCGCTGCAACAGGGCGAACGCGACCAGATGGGCGTCTTTGATCAGATCGCGGTACTTTTCGCCGCCACCGAAGGGCTGCTCGACGACGTTCCGGTCGGCGTGATCCGCGAGGCGGAGCGCGCCATCCGCGAGTTCATGTCCGGGGAAGCCGCCCCCGTGCGCGAACGCATAGAAAACGGCGAAATGCTGACCGAGCAGGACCGCCGGATCCTGCGGGACGGGATCAACGCCATCCTGTCGCGCAAGGACCTGCGGCGCAGCGAAGAGGCGGGCGATGGAGACGATTGAAGCCCTGTCCGCGCGCATCGAGACCACGGAGGAAATCCAGTCGGTGGTGCGTACGATGAAGTCTCTGTAGGCGGTGAGCATCCGACAATACGAACACGCGGTCGACGCGCTTGGCGATTACGCTCGCACGATCGAACTCGGGCTTCAGGCGGTCCTGCGCAACGAGGGGCTCGCCAGCGCCGGTCCGGGGTATGAAGACGGCCGCTACGCGGCCGTGGTCATCGGATCGGACCGCGGACTTTGCGGGCGCTTCAACGAGAAGGTGACGGACTTCGCTCGCAGGGAGCTTGGCGAAAGAAAGGACACATCCGGCGAAGCGCCGTTGATCCTCGCTGTCGGCGCGCGCGCAGCGGCCCGCCTCGAGGCCATTCGCCTCAGGCCGGACAAAGTTTTCGCGCTGCCCGGCTCGGCGGGCGGCCTTGTGAACACCGCCCACGCAATCCTGATCCAGATTGACAACTGGCGGCGAACGCGCGGCGTCGGCGTCGCGGACATCTACTTCAATCGCCGCAATGAAGAAACGCGCGCCGAACCGGAACGTCGTCGGCTGACGCCCCCGCCCGCGCAGAGCCTGCGCGATCTGGCGCAGCGGCGCTGGCCGTCGCGACGGCTGCCGATCTATCGCATGGAAGGCGGCGCCCTCCTGTCCTGGCGCATTCG
>CAZBOC010000350.1:0-3133 GCA_964493225.1 uncultured Caulobacterales bacterium
CCATTTAGAATTTTCACAGCGTAATCGTCTGGTCCGATGTCGAAAACGCCAACCTCGTCAGAATAGGATTGATACTCCGCCAGCATTTCCTGAAACAGCTGGGGATTTTCGGCTGCGACGTCTGTCGTTTCGCCCGGATCCACGGCGAGATTGTAGAGCCGCCACTGACTGTCGCCCCGGGGCGGCGTGTTTCGCGTGATTTTCCATTGTCCCCGGTAAAGCGCAGCGTTGCCGCTGACTTCGAAGGCGAAATTCTCGTCATTGGCGTACGTCGCATCGGTAGCGCCGGACAGCATCGGCAACGCGCTTCGCCCGTAAAAGGCGTCTGCGTCATAGCTGACGCCGGCAGCGTCGAGCAGCGTCGGAACGAGATCGGCGACATGGACGGGCGCATCTTTTACGCCCGCCGGCGCTATGCCCGGGCCGGCGACCACGAGCGGCACGCGCAGCCCGCCCTCGCTCGCATAGAACTTGTAGAGGTCGAGCGGCGCCGACGACACGGAAGCCCATTCCGGGCCGATCGCCGTCAGGCTCCGCGGCAAGCCCAGATTGTCAAACGAAGTGTCGAAACCCTCAATCAGCTTCACCGCGTCGAGGGCGATATTCGCCGGCCCCGGAAACGACGTCATCGCGGATTCCGCGCCGTTGTCCGACGCGACAATCACGATGGTGTTGTCGAGCCGCCCCGCCTGCTCAAGAAATTGGAGAAGGCGTCCGATATGGTGGTCCGCCGCTTCCATCATCCCTGCGTTGACCTGCATTTCCCGTGCAGAAACGGTCTTTTCTTCCGCCGTCAGGTCATCCCAGGCGCGATGGTTGTCCGGCGCCGGCGCTAGCCTGGTGGTCGCCGGGACAAGGCCAAGCTCGATGGCGCGCTCAAGTCTTTCTCGGCGCATCACGTCCCAGCCTGCGTCGAACACGCCGTCGTAGCGATCGGTGTACTCTGCAGAAACCTGGATCGGCATGTGCAGAGCCTGCAGTGATAAATATCCGAAGAAGGGCCGATCCGAGGCGCCGCCGTCGATATAGCTGATCAACTTGTCAACCAGCGTCTTCGACGAATAATGGTCGTCCGCCAATTCGACGGGCGCGCCGTCTTCGAACCAGCTTACCGCATGAGATCCCGGAAGATAGGGCTGCGCGTCGTAATTGCCGCCCCCGGTGGCGTCCATCACGTAAGAACGGTCGAACCCGAATTTGTTCGGCAGATTGGCGCCGATTTCGCCGATCCCCCACTTGCCCGCGACATAAGTCTGATAGCCGGCGCCTGATAAGAGGGTGCCGATCGTCTTTTGGCTCGCGTCCCAGGTCATCGAGTATCCCGGGGAGGCGCGCATTTCCTCCGTCACCGTCTCCACGAGCGTGCCCATGCCGACCTGGTGATTGTCCATGCCCGTCATCAGCATGGCGCGGCTCGGCCCGCAGAACGGGGACGTGTAATAGCGCGAGAGGATCACCCCGCTCTGAGCGAGCGCATCGATATTCGGCGTCCGCGCATCGCTGCCATATGCGCCAAATCCCATGAAACCGACATCGTCGAACAGGATGAGAAGGATATTGGGGCGGACGGCCTCCGATTGGGCTTCCGGCAACGTAGATCCAGGTGACTGGGCGTCAGCCGACTTGACGTCCTGTCCGAGCGTCGGCGCTAACGGCGCAACCGAGATCAAGAGAGCGGACACGGCGGCCTGGACAAATCGGATCATAGTGAAAGCTCCAAACGCATTCAGCGATTTGGAATCGCCTAACCGACGTCCATGCCGCCTAATAGCTCCTTCGCGGCCAAAGACCATTCAGTTTTGGCCATCTTCTCGGTGCGCGTTCCAGCTTTCACGATATTCTTTGGGGGTCGACCCGGTCCATCGCTTGAAGCTGCGCGCAAAGTTCGAGGCGGTCTCGTAGCCAAGCTCATGGGCGACGGCGGTAATCGGCTTGCGGGTTTTAGAGAGCATTTGGCGTGCCCGGCTTTCACGCACTTGCTCAATCAGTGTTCGATAGGAAGCGCCCGACTGCTGCAGTTTCCGGCGCAGACCGCGCTCCGAGTATCCCAGCGCCGCGGCGGCCTCGGAGAGGGGCGCGCCGAGATTTTGGCCTTCCTCCAAAAAAGAAACGACGCAACTGACGAGCGTGGCCTCATAACCCGCATCCGTCGCGAACTTTTCGCACAGCGCCACAAGCCGCGCATGATTAACCGGGTCCGCGCCCGGCAAAGGCTCGTCAAGGAGTTCGGTCGGAAACATCAGCCGGTTTTCATGGGAGTCAAATCTGACGGAAAAGCCGATATCGGCCGAGACGGCGGCCCAACCGTCCGGCTCGCTCACCATCATCTCCCCGCGCGATGCGACCTGCGGCGCATGGAGCAGTTTCTTGAGCAAACCATCAGAGGCGACCAAAGCGAAGCCGGATATGAAATACGCGATCTCTTCAAGGGCGAATCGGGAGCGCAGCCGGACGGCCGTTTCCCCGCAATCCGACCCGGACCGATCGCCAAGGACCGCGAACTCGACGGATGGAAAAGACAAGGAAAAAAAGCGGCTGAAAACATCGAGCGCATCTCTTAACGTCGATGCGGTCATCGCAGCGTAAGCCGGCAACCCGATGTAATTCGCGTCGAAGCATGTTCCAAGCCTCGGCCCGAGATGCGGGTCGCCCGTCTGCTCCATCGCATTCATGGTGAGGCGGCGAAGTGAAGAGTATGCAAAACGGTAATTCGGATCCCTCAAACGCTCTTCCGTCAGCCCGGTGCCAGCAAGCAGCGCAGCGACATCATGGCCTTGTTTGCGCAGCGTGCGGACGACAAAGCCAGGGTAGTGCATCGGCAGGGCCGGGTCGTCTATGGTGAAGGTCTTTGTCGTCATTGAGCGCAGCCCTATCTTCCCCTCTTCACCTTGCACACCCTTCGGAACGCATTGTCGACCGAGCAATAATTGAACGCTGAATGCGCGCTTTCAACAGGTTTTCAACGCGACGCGAAGGCGAGAAATTGGAGTCACCACGCTGCAACCCTCGCTGAAAACTGGCGTGACGCATCGAGGTGTTCCGAGCCATTTGTTGGACGCGCCGGTTTGTTGTGCGGCGTGTCCGTCGTCAGGTATTTTGAGACAGATGGTGGTCTGACGTAAGGAAGGTCTGG
>CAZBOC010000351.1:0-3113 GCA_964493225.1 uncultured Caulobacterales bacterium
CCGTAGTCCTCGTTGTGGCTCAGCGCGTGGGGCCGCGGGCCGACGAGCGACATGTCGCCGGCGACGACGTTGAAAAGCTGCGGCAGTTCGTCGAGGCTGTAGCGGCGCAGGATCCTGCCGAGGGGCGTGATGCGCGGATCGTTGAGCGTCGCCTGCCGGATCTTTTCGCCGTCCTCCATGACCGTCATCGTGCGAAACTTGTAGATGTTGAACACGGAATGGTTAAATCCGTGGCGCTGCTGCGAAAACAGGACGGGCCCCCTGCCCTGCAGTTTAACGCCGATTGCGATCAGAACCATCAGCGGGCTGACCGCGAGCAGCATGAGGAGGCCGCCGAGCCGGTCTTCCAGCGCCTTCAGCACCCCGCCCCAGCCTTCGAGCGGGCGGCGATAGAGGCTGAGCATCGGCGCGCCGCCGATGCGAACGATCTCGCCGCCGCAATGCTGGAGCCAGTGGTCGCTGGCGCAGATCGAGATCGACACCGGCAGGATGGACAGCCGATTAACGAGCGCGCGCATTTCGGCGGAGTCGGCGTTCGGTTTGGCGATCACGATGTCGTCGACGTCGCCGGAGCGCGCAAGCCGCGCCAGCTGGGCGAGGTCGCCGGTCAGGTCGAAGGCTTTCTCATAGGCCGAGGGCTGGCTGCCGACCCGATACAGTCCGACGATCGACACGCCTTCGTCCGAAGCCTCGATCATCTCCTTGAATTTCGCCGCCGTCTCCGTGGCCCCGATGACGGCGACCCGGCGAGCGAGTACGCCGCCGGCGCGGATCATCCGTTTCAGGACGACGCTGACGGCGATGCGCAGCATGCCCAGAACCAGGGCGACGACGCCCGTCCAGGTGAACAGCCAGATCCGCGAATAGCTTTCCGCCGTCTTGAGGGCGAAAGCGAAGGCGATCAGCCCCAGGACCACCAGCGAAAGCCGCGCAAAAACCCCCGGCATCGACTTCGTCACCGTCCGGAGCTTGTCAAGCTCGTAATATCCGTCGCGGCGGAGAAGCGTGGTCAGGGCGGTCGCGCCCAGAATGCCGGCCGCCGCGTAGCGCTGCACGTCGAACGGCGCGTCGAGGACGACGATATGGTAGAACAACGCGACCAGGACGGAAGCGGCGGTGACCAGGAAAAAATCCGCAAAAAGAACAAGGTCGCCGAAAATCGTTCTTGCGACCGGCGCCTTGCGGCGCGTGGGCGTCATGGGAAATTCGACTGCTCGTCCCAGGTCAAGCTCAGACATGCTGGTCAAGTTTTCCTCATACCCGCGCGTTAACTAACCCATATCACGACGCAAGCAAACAATTGGTAAGCGGCTGGCGCAACAGTTTTTTTGCAGCGCACATATTGGCGCGCGACCTGCAAGCCGCTTGCCGCAGCGGGTCCGGTTGATCTTTTCCACAGTTCGCGTAGCAGCGGGAGACCCTGTCCGCATCCGGGCGCCGCTTACACCGAGTCATGTGCGATGTCTAAACAGTACACCTGCGAATTCGTCAGTTGGCGACACGCCAAGAAGCGGCCTCTCGGATGGCTCGCCGACGAAAGCGCCTATGGCCGCGCCGCCGCCGAAGCGCTCGAGGCGCGCCTGAATCAACTGGCGCAGGAGGGCTGGATCGTCGATACAATCATGCCGGCGGGCGGCTTCCGTGCGAAGGAATGCGCCGCCTACACCGTCGTCGCGTTCAAGTAGTCCGCGCGGGGCCTTAGACCGCTTTGCGAGAAATCAGTTTCGGCGGCCGCGCGCGAGCGCTACAACGCGGACCATGCGATCCCTGCTGCATGAGCCGCTGGACCCCGCCTCGCGCATGGCGCGTCTGTTTCTGGCGGAGAAGAAGCTGAACGCTCGCCTCGTCGTCATCGCGCCCGGCGAGACGAGCGAGGAGCTCGCCGCGCATAATCCGGCGCAGACGCTCCCGGTCCTGATCGACGAGGCGCCGAACGGAGACGACGTGACGGTCGCCCCCGTCTGGGTGATCTGCGAATATCTCGAGGAGGCTTACGGCGCGCCCCATATCTACCCGGCGACGTCGGCGGGGCGGGCCGAGGCGCGCCGTATCGTCTCGTGGTTCTGCGACCGTTTCGAAACCGACGTCGTCGCGCGCACGCTGCGTCCTCGGCTGACGGGGAGCGCATCGCGCCGGCGCGTCGCGGGGATGAGCGAGGCCCGGGACAGCGCCGAGGCCCTCTGCTGGCACCTCGATTATCTGAGCTGGCTGCTTGAGCAGCGGCGCTGGCTCGCCGGCGAGATGTTGACGGCGGCCGATCTCGCCGGCGCGGCCGGCCTTTCGTCGATCGACTATCTGGGGATCGTCCCTTGGCGGGACTTCCCCCAGGTCAAGGACTGGTACCAGCGCGTGAAATCGCGCCCCGCTTTTCAGCCGCTCCTCGCGGACCGGATCGAGGGGCTCGCCCCGCCGGCCCACTACGCCGATCTCGACTTTTGACGCAAGCGCGCGAAGATCTCGACGCCGCGCCGGCGGCAATCAAGGACAGGGCGCGCGCCCTGGGCTTCGAGGCCGTGGGGATCGCGCCGGCGGCGCGCGATGAACGCGCGGCTGCGGCCCTGCGCGCCTTCGTCAATCAGGGCCGACACGGCGACATGGCCTGGATGGAAGAGCGGCTCGCCGAGCGCGAAAGCCCCGTCGGGCTCTGGCCGGCGGCGCGCTCGATCGTCATGGTCGGGATGAATTACGGCCCGGCGCACGACCCCCTCTCGATCCTCGAACGCCGGGACCGCGGGGCCATATCGGTCTACGCGCAAAACCGGGACTACCACGACATCGTGAAGAAGCGCCTGAAGGCGCTTGGCCGCTGGATGGCGGAGGAATTCGCCTGCGCAGTGAAGGTCTTCGTGGACACCGCCCCGGTCATGGAAAAACCGCTCGCTGAGCGCGCCGGAATCGGCTGGCGGGGCAAGCACACGAACCTTGTCTCGCGCGAGACGGGCTCGTGGCTGTTTCTCGGCGCGGTCTATACGACGCTTGACCTGCCCGGCGACGCTCCCGAGGCGGACCATTGCGGCTCTTGCCGGAATTGCCACGACATCTGTCCGACGGACGCCATACCCGCAGCCTATGAGCTCGACGCTCGCCGCTGCATTTCCTACCTGACGATCGAA
>CAZBOC010000352.1:0-3100 GCA_964493225.1 uncultured Caulobacterales bacterium
TGGGCGCCGCGGACGCAAGCGCGGCGAGGAACGCGCCGCCGCCGCCGCCGACGTCGAGAAGGCGCTTGTGGGCGCGGAAATCGTGGGCGGCGATGACCTCCTGCGCCACGAAGGCTTGCGTCGCCGCCATCAGTTGCGTGTAGGGCCCGGTGTCCTCGGCCGTCAGGCCAGCCGGCGCCTCGCCCTGCGCATAGCCCCAATAGGCGCCGAGACCCGTCTCCCGCGAGCGGTCCTTCAGGACCGCCACGGGATCGGCGAGGTCGCGGTAGAGAACCGCGTGGTGGCGGATCATCTCAAAAACAGAGGGATTGCCGAGGAGCGCCGCGCCGCGAAATCCAAGACCGAAGCGGTCGCCGTCACGGGACTGGAGAAGATCGAGGGACGCCGCGGCCTTCAGCAATCTGCGGGTTCCGGGCTCCGGCAAATCAAGGGCCTCGACAAGGTCGCTCGCGGTCCGCGGGCCGGCGCGCAGTTTCTCGAAAAGATCAAGCTCCACGCAGGCGAGCAGCACTTGCGTATAAACGAACCCGGCGCACAAATCGAACAGGGAGCGCGCGCTCGCCCGGGCCATCGGCCGCGTCAGCGGAAAAGCCGCCGAGCGCCGCTGGAACGCCGGGTCCGCCAGGAGCCGGTTGCGCCAGGCGAAAAACGCATCGCGAATTCCCATGCAGAAACGACCTTGCAGGCGGCGGCGAAAAGCGAAGGGACTGGCCGAGGATGTCCGGCCAACCCATTGAAACATGAGGGCGGTCGGCCGCCAAAGTCAAACGCGCGGGCGTCGGCGGATTTTGCAGGCCCGATCTGGGCCGGATGTGGTCTGCGTCACAGGCGACGGCGCGGCGCCGCCCTATCTTGCGGCGAAGTGGTTCAGTTTCGTCTTTGAGAGCGATCGGAAGATATGGGGAAGATATGGCGACCAATTCGTCCATCGGCGTGATGAAGTCCGTCGGACGCGGCGGCGTTAACGAACGCGTCGATGTCGGCGCGGTTCAGCAAAGGCTCAACGCCCTCATGGGCCCATCCCGCCAGCGGCTTAAGCACGACGGAAAAGTCGGCTCGAAGACGATTGGGGCGATCATCGATTTCCAGAAATCCGTCGTCGGCTTGCGCCGGCCGGACGGGCGCGTCGATCCCGCCGGAAAAACCGTCCGCGCCATGAACGACCCGAACGCAGCCTCGGCGTGGCGACGCATGTGCGTCCCGCCCGAAGCCGATCCGAGCCGGGTCGCGCGCGAAAGCGGCGGCGGCGAGCAGGGAAGGACGCGGGCGGAAAGGCTGCTCGCTGAAGCGGCCGACGCCGAGGGCGAATTCGATGCTTTCAATGAATTCCGGCGTGAACTGATCGACAAAGCCGTCCCCGAAATGAAGAAGTTCCTCGGCTCCCTTGGACGGTCGGAAGACGCTCGCAAGGTGATCGCGGCCTGGGTGCAATTGCGCAAATGGGGCTTCTCGACGCGAGAGGCTGCGACGGTGATGCGCCAAGTCTCCGGGCTGAAAGGCTACGCCCCGGCCGTCAACGCCTTCGGTGAAATCGGCAAGGCGACCGGTGCGCTCGGACGCTTTATCAGCACTGTCGGGGCCAAAGCCGGCGCGGTCGGTCACGTGGTCACGTTGGTCGAGGTCGCCGACAAGTTCGAGCAGGGCGATTACCTCTACGGCGCTTCAGAGCTGTACAAACACTTCATGGGCGAGGCGATCCCCTGGGCCGGCATGGTGGAGGGCCTGCAGAGCCTCGTCGAGGCGGTCGCGCCGAAGTCGGCGAAGAACGCCAGGATATTCAGGATCATCCGAGCCTGCGACCCGATCGGGCTGGGCGCGTCGGCGGTTGATTCCATGACGACGCTGGTCCTCAGCACCATATATCTCATCGATACCGGACGCATGGACATGGCCCGGCTGAGCCGGCTCGTCGACCGTATGAAACAGGGGCCGACGCGCCTCTTCGCGGAAATGGGCGAAGACCTCGGCGATTCGGTGTATGAGATGTCGCGTTGGCGCAGAGACGACTGGACCTATGCGATTAACCACCTCGACGACTGGGTGATGAGCTGGTTCTGACGCGACGCCGGCGGCTCAGAAGGATATTCGCCTAGGGAAAATCGCTATACGTATCAACGCTTGCGTCGCGATCATTGCTGCGCCAGCGAGCCGACGAAATCCCTGAAGACGCCGAAGCTGTCCTGCGGGCCCGGCGAGGCTTCAGGGTGATGCTGGACCGACATGGCGGGCGCGTCCTTCAGGCGAAGCCCGGAGTTCGTGCCGTCGAAGAGCGACGTGAAAGTGGCTTCCGCCCGGTCCGGGAGGGTTTCGCCATCCACTGCGAAGCCGTGATTCATGGAGACGATTTCAACGGCGCCGGTTTGAAGATTTTTCACCGGATGGTTCGCGCCATGGTGGCCCTGGGCCATTTTCACGGTCCTCGCGCCAGCGGCGAGGGCGAGAAGCTGGTGGCCGAGGCAGATCCCGAGGAGCGGCGTGCGGGCGTCGATCAGCCTGCGGATCACCGGCAGGGCGTATTCGCCGGTCGCGGCCGGGTCGCCGGGTCCGTTGGAGAGCACGACGCCGTCGGGGGCGAGGGCGGCGATCTCCTCATGGGACGCGGTTGCGGGGACAACGCTGACGCGCGCTCCTTCCGCGGCGAGGAGGCGTAAAATGTTGCGTTTCGCGCCATAGTCAATGACGACGACGTGGGGTCCATCCCCTTCACGGCGGCCATAGCCTGAGCCCGGCGTCCACGCCGTCTCGTCGAAACTGGAGATCTGGGCGCTGGTGACGTCCCGCGCAAGTTCGCGGCCTTCAAGGCCCTGCCATGCGCGGGCGCGCGCGAGCAGCGCGTCTTCATCGAACTGACCGCCCGGATTGTGGGCGATAACGCCGTGCGGCATGCCGGTCTCGCGGATCAGAGCCGTCAGGGCGCGGGTGTCGACGCCGGCGAGGCCTATGATCCCGCGGCGGCGCATCCAGGCCGGCAGGTCGAGTTGCGCGCGGTAATTTGACGGGCTGGTCGGGGCTTCGCGCACAACCGCGCCGCGGGCCGCCCGCGCCCCCGCCGGCGTCGCGTTCTCCAGATCCTCGGCGTTCGCGCCGACATTGCCGATAT
>CAZBOC010000353.1:0-3083 GCA_964493225.1 uncultured Caulobacterales bacterium
CGTTTACGTCAAGTCCCACAGCCAGGGCGAATTCGTTTTCGACCACCACAGGGCCGACGCCTATGAGCGCGCGTGCGTGCGATACTACCCCAAACTTCTCTGCGCCGCCCCGTTCACGCCTGTTCCGGGGCCGAGACTTCTCGCCGCCACGGCGGAGCGCAGAGCCGCCCTCGCCGCAGCAATTTCCCAGGTCGGCGAGCGCATCGGCGTTTCCTCCGTGCATGCAAATTTCATCAAGCCCGCAGATGCGGACGCCTTCAGCTCCGCGGGATATCTTCACCGCACGGGCCTCCAGTACCACTGGTTCAACAAGGGCTACGGCTCTTTCGACGACTTTCTCGCCGCCCTCGCCTCGCGCAAGCGCAAGGCCGTTAAGCGCGAACGCCGCGAGGCCGTCGCCGCCGGCGTCGTCATTCGTCGACTAAGGGGCCGCGAGATAGAGGAGCGCCATTGGGACGCGTTCTGGGAATTCTACCAGGACACGGGGACGCGCAAATGGGGCCGGCCCTATCTGACGCGCGCCTTTTTCTCCCTCGCAGCGCAGACCATGGCGGAGGATCTTCTTCTCGTCGTCGCGGAAAGAGACGGCGCGCCCATCGCAGGGGCGCTCAACTTCATCGGCGGCGACGCGCTTTTCGGGCGCTACTGGGGATGCGTCGAGGACCACCCGTTTCTGCATTTCGAGGTCTGTTACCACCAGGCCGTGGAATTCGCGATCGAACAAAAACTGTCCTGCGTCGAAGCCGGCGCCCAAGGCGAACACAAGATCGCGCGAGGATACGAACCCGTCGCGACCCACTCGGCCCACTGGATCCGGGACCCGGGATTTCGCGACGCGATCCGGCGCTATCTGGACAGCGAGCGCGCCCATGGCGAGGCCGAGCGCGACATTCTCGCTCAGTACACGCCTTATAAAAAGGTCTGAGCATGGTCATCATCGAACGCACCCACAACATCGTGCGTGCGCGCGTCATCGTCAGTTATCTTCAGGCGGCGAATGTCGACGCGCGCCTTCTCGACGCGGAGATGGGCACGATGCTGCCCGTCGTGGGGGGCGGGGTCAGGATCGCCGTGCCGGAGGAGCAACAGGCGCGGGCGGAACGCCTCCTCGCCGAAGCCGACGCGGAATTCGAAAATCGATAACGCGGCAAACCAAGGAGCGCGCCCATGGGCCTTCATCTCGACTATGATCCGGAGAACATCTTTGCACAGATCATCCGTGGCGACATGCCGGCGGTAAAAATTCACGAAACGGATGAAACGCTCGCCTTCATGGACATCTTCCCGCAAAGCCGGGGCCATTGCCTCGTGATCCCCAAGAAGACGACGGCGGTCAATCTGCTCGATATTGAAGCCGAGGACCTGAAGATCCTGATAGCGGCGACGCAGCGCATCGCCGTCGCCGTGGAAAGGGCGCTCGAGCCGGACGGCGTGCGAATCGCCCAGTTTAACGGATCCGAGGCCGGACAAACGGTTTTTCACATCCACTTCCACGTGATCCCGGCTTACGCCGACGCGCCGATCGGCCGCCATGGCGAGACAGGCCCGGCCGATACGGAGGAACTAAAGGCGCTTGCCGCGAAGATTTCCGCGGCGCTTTGACCTTAACATTCCGTAACCGGCTCACGCGCGGGTGATGGCGTTCGCGCCGTCGTGTTTTGCTCGTGACCAGCCGACGCTCTAACTTTTGGCTATCGAAGGGATCCGAAGCGCCCGGCGGCCGGGCGAGGGATGATTTGCAGAAGGATCAAACCGGAAATGTCAAAACGAAATCCAACGCTAAGCGCCCTTGCGGCCATTGGTCTTTGCTTCACGACGGCGGGGGCGGTCTCGCTTACGCCTGCGGTTGCGGCTGAAACTGTCGAAACGGTTCTGCATAAAGGCGTCTGGACGAAAAAGTCGTTCAAGTCGTCCGGCGATTGGTCGATCGTTCAGACAGCCGACGGCGCGATCTACGTGAAACTGTCGGATGACTTCAAAACACGGCGCGCGCCTGATCTGAAGATTTTCTTGTCGCCGCACGCGGCTGACGACGCGACGGGCGGCAATGCGACGGACGGGGCGCTTCTTGTCGCGGAGCTTTCAAGCAACAGGGGCGGCCAGGCTTATGAAATTCCTGCGGGAGCCGACCTCGCTCGGTTTCAGTCGATCCTGATCCATTGCGAAGCCTTTTCGAAACTGTGGAGCGCCGCTGATCTGGGTTGAGCGTCGCCCCGTAGCAATCATTGAGTTCTTCGCGCTTCGTACTTCTCCCTCCCCCACCCATCGGAGCGCGAATCAAGAGACGGCCGCTGCTTTCCCCCGGCGGCGGCCGTTTTCTTTTCTTCTCTCATTATGAGGGCGAATGGGGCGCGGTGATCACGTATCGCCAAGCATCACAGGCGCCGCGCGCAGCAAATCCTCCCGCGCAACATCCTTCGGTGCAACTGGGCTCTCAAACATCAGCCGCCAGGCGCGCCAACACGCGCGGACCGCAGCGCCTGAGGAGCGCTCGCCAGACCGGCGCCAAGCCGCCGCCGCGGGCTCAGGACTTTTCGATCAGCGCCGGAACGCTCGTTCCGCCGTCGTCGCCTTCGCCGGGCGCTTCGGGGTCCGGAAGAAACTCGAAACTCAACTTCTTCTCATCGGCAGGGTCGACGAAGACCTTGACCAGGCCGCCAAATTTCAAGCTGCCGAAGAGGATCTCGTCTGCGATCGGTTTTTTGATCTCCTCCTGGATGACGCGCGACAGCGGACGGGCGCCCATCTCCTCGTCGAAACCGCGCTTGGCGAGCCAGCGCGTCGCTTCGCTGGAAAGCTCGAAAGTGACGTTCCTGTCAGCAAGCTGCACCTCGAGCTGCATGACGAATTTCTCGACGATGCGGTCGATGATCGCAGACGAAAGACCGGCGAACTGAACCGTCGCGTCCAGACGGTTGCGGAACTCGGGCGTGAAGAGACGCTTGATCGCTTCTTCGGATTCGTCCGCGTGCTTGCCGCCGGCGAAACCGATCACGTTCTTGGCCGCGTCGGCGGCGCCGGCATTCGAGGTCATGATGAGGATCACGTTGCGGAAATCGATCTTCTTGCCGGTGCTGTCGGTC
>CAZBOC010000354.1:0-3082 GCA_964493225.1 uncultured Caulobacterales bacterium
CGCCGATCAGCGTCGGCAGGCCGCCCCATTCCGGATTGTCGACATGGATGACGGTCCCGTCCTGGACGTTCGCGCCGCGCCCGACGACGATCCGATTCTCATCGCCGCGCAGGACGCAGCCATACCAGACCGAGGCGTTCTCCTCGATCGTGACGTCGCCCGCGATTACTGCGCCCGGCGCGATGAAAGCGGTCTCATGAATTTTTGGCGTCTTGTCGCCGATGGCGAAAATGAGCGGTTTCATGGGCCGCGAAGCTAGCGTGTTGTGGTTGCGGGTCAATCCGTGCGGGCAGCCCTTTTGGGCTCCCGTCCTCAATCCCCCGGGGCGGCGGCGGAGCCGGCGAGGAAGCCGCGCTTGAGGATGAACTGCGTATCCCTCACGGAGCGCGCCGCCTCGCCGTCGCGGAAAACGCCCGTTGGCGCCATTTCGCGCGCAATGAATGCATCGCGCGCCGGCCGGTCAGGCCGCCCGCGCGCGGTGGGCCGTGCGGTCGGCAAGCCGTCCCGCAACGGGACGCGGCGATGGATTTGCCGGAAACGTCACAGAACGGGAACAGTCGCGGAAGTCGTCCGTTCAAAGAGGACTGTCGACGGCGCGAGAGCGGCGTTCTCCGAAATCGGCGGCTTCCCGCCCTTGCTTTAAGCTGACATTAAAGAGAGGGGTCGAAGATCAGGGCTTCCTTCGCAAGACCTTGGGAAGGGACGGCAAAGCACGCGGCATGGCAGGCCTCTGTCGAGGCGCCGCCGCCCAGTGAAAGACAATGGCATGTCAGCGGCGATCGAACAGGCGGCTGAAGCGCCGTCGGCGGTCATCGGCGAGGGCGGCGGGGCCGCTAATCCGGGCGCCTCGGCCAAGGAAGACGAGGCCTGGGCGAGCAGGAACCTGCGATTCGCCAGCGGTAAGGCGATCCTCGATCTCGCTAACGCCCTGCGCGTCGTCGAGCGCCATGGCGATTACCAGGGGCGCTTTCGCTATAACGAGATGATCAACCGGGTCCTCGACCGGGGCGTCGTTATGGTCGACTGGCGGCTTTATGAATTCGCCGCAGAGGTTCAGGAGCGCTTCCTGCCCGGGCTCGCCGTCGACGTCATCGAAAAGGCGTTGACGATCGCCGCCAACCGCGCTTCCGCCAAGCGCTGATTTTCGCGGCGCCGATCGCCGATCGCCGGACGCTGATCGGCGGCCGGCGCTTGCCCGGCGCGCCCGCCGCCCCCAGATCATGAGCGTCGTGTCGTCGACGGTTCGGCGTTTTGCAAGGGCCGCGTCTTTCTTGACCCGCGCTGGCGCGGGCGAGGCGTCGCGCGAAGGGGAGAGAGATCATGCCGCAATTCCGACTGCCGCTATCGGGGGGCGTCACCCAGTTCATCCAGCCCTGGACGGAATTCTACGGCCGGTTCATGGGCCAGGTCGGCCTCGTCAACATCAATCTCGGCAAGTCTCGCGCGCCGGAAATCGAGGCGGAGATCCTGGAAGACGTCGGCTCCTACGGCCGCCAGTTAGGTCGCATCGGAGATGCGCTCGCCGTATTGATCAAGCACGCCGACCTGAAGGGACTCAACGAGGAGGAGCAAAAAGCCGTCGACAGCCTCCAATGCATGCTCCGGGAGATCGACGCGATCAAAAAGGACGCGGCGCCCTGAGCGAAGCCCTTAATCCTGAAAGCCCGGCATGCGCCGGTTGTCGGCTCGACCGGCGATGCGCCCATATCGCCGGCGGGGAGGGGGGTGACGACGGGGATATCCATCGCTGATTTTTTTACGAATGGGTAATGTCCCCATTCCGCCCGATTTTCCGTCATGATTGGTGAGTTCCCAGAGCCCACCCGTTGTCCGGAGATGATTCATGAAATCAGTATCAACGCCCCTCCTGTCGTGCGCCGCGATCGGCCTTGCGCTCGTCTCCGCCGCCCCCGCCGCCCTAGCCCAGGGGACCCCTGACAATCCCTATACGGTCAATGGCGAGGCGCCGCCGATCCCGACGCAGCAGATGATGATGCTGAACGGGCTGCCGCCGGGCGCATATTACCTTCACACCAACGGCGATTTCGGCCTTGAGGGCGAACCGCCGATGATGAACGTGAATGGCGGCCCGCCGCTCGGGAACGGCGAGCCGCCTGCGCCGAACGGACTGCCGGGCGGCGATCGGGCGAGCGCCGGCGCGTCCCGGTCTGAACCGTCGGCGGCGCCGGGCCCGACGAGTGCGCCGGGCGGGGCGTCCGGCGGCGAGTTTCCCGACCTCGTCCGCGATATGACGCGCGCTCGTATTTTCTGGGTCTATTCGCCGGGCATCTTTTCCGGCGCGACGGGCGGCGGCTCGGGCTATATTCATTTGTGCCCGAATGGTCTTGCCCTGCGCTCGTCCGAAGGCTCGGTCAGTATTGGCGGCGACTACAACCCCGATTACGAAGGCGGGCGGGAATCCTGGGCCGGCGTCGCCAGCACCTCGGCGCGCGCCGGACGGTGGACGTTCGAGGCCGGCGCGCAGGGGCCGGACCTTGTCGTCTACAATCAGGACGGCACGTCCCAGCGGACGCCGGCGAGCGCCCTTCGCAAGGGGTCGTGGAAGTTCGGCCAGACGAAATACGCCGTCGAACGCGCCAAGGCCTCTTGTCCCAACTAGCGCTTCAGTCCCGCGGTGTGGTGGTAAGTTGCCAACGCCAGGAGAGAGGGACGAGCTATGGGCGAGGTACTCCACGGGTGCGCCACGACCACTCACGCCGTGGGACTGAACAGCTAGCCGCCGGTAGCAGACATTTTCCAGCGCGATCTCAATGTCTGGTTTTTCTGCATAAGCGAACATTGGAATTGTAGGGCGGGGTGCACCCCTCCAAGAAAATTGGCGGGGTGAACCCCGCCCTACGAGGCTGCAAAACATTAAATGCCTGCTCTCCTGTGCTAATTTCCGCGATGGTTTTTGTTCTAGAAGCGTTAATGTCGTGATGGGGATAAGCGGACGAAATTCGCCCGTTTCTTATGAAGGGTAAATCCATGCGAACTCAGTATTTGAAACTCGCAGTATCAACATGTGTCTTTTTTTCAGTGTCTTGTGCAACCGAAAGCCGTCAAGGCTGGGAAATGCTAC
>CAZBOC010000355.1:0-3053 GCA_964493225.1 uncultured Caulobacterales bacterium
ATTCCTGTGCGGAGAGAAAGGCAAGAACCTTTTTGTCGGGCTTGGGCTTTGCGACTTCTGAGATCACATTGGTATCGATCAGAACGCCGCTCATTTACTCCTCGAAGCCTTCGAACGGGGTGGCGCGCGCCGGGCGATTGCGGATTTGCGGATGGTTGCGGCGTTTTCATCGGATCGGCCCTCAAGGTGGCGCGCATGCGGGCGCGGACAGGCTTTTGCGGGGCGCGAAGCCCCCTCGACCCGCGCGTGCGAAAGACAAGTCGGGACAATCGCATTTCGGCGTGAGGGCGACGTTAAACAATTCCTGACAATTCGAATGAGCCGTCTTTGGCCGCCGCGGAAAACGCGGTAAGGACCGCGATAATCATGCTACGGAGTACGAAGCGCATCCTGGTTGAACTTCGACGCCTGCGCCGGCGCGCGGCGGCGTTCGGCCATGCGCGGCTCTGGCTGTTCGCCATCGTCATCGGCGCGGCCGGCGCCTATGGAGTGATCGCTTTCCGCATGGCGATTAATTTCTTCTCCATTCTCGCCTTCGGCGAGGGGGAGCAGATGGTGGCGAGCGGCGCGGGCTCCCTGCCGTTCCTGCGGGCCTGGGCGGCGCCGGTTGTCGGCGGCTTCGCCGTATCGGCGCTGATGGTGCTCGCGGACCGTTACAAATGGCTGCCGGACGGGCGCCCGCAGGGGGTCGCGGAGGTGATCGAGGCGCGCGCCGTCCGCGACGGCCGGCGTTCCTTCCGCACGGGCCTCGCAGCCGCCGTCATCTCCGCCTTGTCGCTGGGCTCCGGCGCGAGCGCCGGCCGCGAAGGACCGGCCGTGCATATTGGCGCGACCATCGCCTCGGCGATCGACCGGCGCGTCCAGTTTACGGCGAAAGACAGGCGCACGCTCCTCGGATGCGGCGCGGCGGCGGCGGTCTCGGCGAGCTTCAACGCGCCGCTTGCGGGCGTTCTTTTCGCGCTCGAGGTGGTGCTCGGCAACTACGCCTTGTCCGTATTCGGACCGATTGCGGCTGCAAGCGCCGTCTCTGCGCTCGTCACGCGGATCCATCTCGGCGACTTTCCCGCCTTCGCCGCGCCTGACTACGATGTCGCGGGGCCGATGGACGTACCGCTCTCGGCCGGGCTCGGGCTTCTGTGCGGACTTGTTTCAAGCTTGTTTCTGTTGTGCGCGGAGCAGATGACGGAACGCGTGCGCGCGCTGGCGACCCAACACAAGTTTTCGATCATGCTGGCCCCGCCCGCGGCCGGCGCGATCGTCGGGCTTATCGGCGCGTTCCATCCTGAGATCTTCGGCGTCGGATATGAAGCCGTCACGCGGGCTCTGGCCGGGGCCTACGCCCTTGAGACGCTTCTCGCGCTCCTTGTCCTGAAGATCCTGGCGACGGCGGTGACGGTCTCGTGCCGCTTCGGCGGCGGCGTCTTTTCGCCCGGCCTCGTCATCGGCGTCTTCGCCGGCGCGGCCTTCGGCGTGCTTCTGGAGAGCTATTTTCCGGGCGCGAGCGCGGGCGCGACTTATTACGCCATGATCGGCATGGGCGCCGCGGGCGGCGCGAGCATCGGGGCGCCCATCTCCACGACGCTGGTCGTTTTCGAACTAACCGGGGATTACACCATGACCATTTCGCTCATGGTGGCCGTCGCTGTCGCGACGCTGATCACCCAGTCGATCGCGGGAAAATCCTTCTTTCACTGGCAGCTGTCGCGGCGCGGCTACGATATTTCCGAAGGTCCGCAGGGCATGATCCTGAAGACGATCCGCGTGCGCGACGTCATGGACCGGATGCCCCGGAGCGCGCCGCTTTCAAAGGAGGCGGGGCGCCTTGAACTGCAGCATTCGCTCGGCGAGGCGCTCGCCATGTTCGAAACGCTCGAGGAGCAGGGATTGCCCGTGGTCGATCCGGGCGAGCCGTCGGCGGTGGTCGGCTATCTCTCGCGCGTCAAGGCGCTCGCGGCCTACAACCGCGCGCTCATCGACAGCCATGTCGAGCACCACACCTGAGCCTCAGTACGCGCCCGTCGCCATGGCGGCGAACAGCCGCAGGCGCTTTGCTACGGGCGCGAACGCCGACGGAGGCTTGCGCTCGTGGGGCGCGCGGAGCGACAGATGCAGGAACGGGCCGGCGATTTCAGCCGGCGCCGTCTTCAAACGCCTGCGCCCGGCGGCGATCGCATCGCTCGCCGCCTCTGCAGCCGCCGATTTCAGGGGCGCGGCGAGAAGGGGAAGATAGCGCTCAAGGGTGAACGCGCCCTCCGCCCGCGCAAGGACGGCCATCGCCCGGGCGTCGAACGCTGCCTCTGCGGAGCGCGCCCTTGCGAGATAGCCTTCCGCTTCGTCGAGCCAGTTGAAGAGGTCATCGCAGGTCGCAAACGCCTCGCCGTAGAGAAGGCGCGCGCGCGCGTCGATGGCGGCGTGAACGCAGGGCCCGAACTCGGCGTCGACCGCCGCGCATGAGGCCGCGAACGCGATCACGGGATGCGCGCGGGGCGCCTCGCCGCAGGCGATCTCGTCAAGCGCCTCGCGCCACCATTGCAGACGGATTTCGCCGAGCGGCGGCTCGGACACCGCGGCGGGGATTTTACGGATCTCCTCGTGGAGCGCGTAGCGCGCGATCAGTTTCGCCCGCAGGGGAGCGGGCGCGTATTGCGCCGAAAGCCAGCGGTCTTCGTCTCGTCGCGCAACGAGATCCGCGCAGTATTTCCCAGACGTAACGATAATGCACCCTGCGCGTTGATCGCGCACGCAAGCGCCCGGCCTTGGTTGACGCGAGCCCCTCGCGCGCTACCTATGCGCGGGCGTTACCACAAAGCGACACAGAGGACGACCGCAATGGCCATTACGTTACCCGAGCTTCCCTATGCGCGCACCGCGCTCAGCCCCCACATTTCCGAACAGACGCTCGACTTTCACTACGGAAAGCACCACCAGGCCTATGTCGACAATCTCAATAAGCTGATCGAGGGCACGCCCCACTCAGGCGCCGACATTGAGGAGATCATCAAGGACAGCGCGGGCGATCCCGCCAAGGCCGGCGTCTTCAACAATTCGGCCCA
>CAZBOC010000356.1:0-1607 GCA_964493225.1 uncultured Caulobacterales bacterium
CCCGCAGGGCGCCGGCGCGCGCCAATTCGAGCGCGGCGCCTTTGTCGATCAGCCCATATTCGTTCCAGAGCCGGGCGAACCCGTCCGAGCAGACGAGGCCGACTAGGGGCCCCTCGAAAAACCGCTCCGCGGCGCTCCCGCAATGGGCGCTTTGCGGATTGATCGAGACGGCGCTCGAAGTGAGGTCCGCGATCTTCGCGCGGCGGCGCTCGACCTCGGTTGCGGCGAGCGCGGGGCGCGACGCGCCGAGGGGCGCCCATGTCTTCCGGGGCCAAACGATGTCGGAGACGTTGAGGGCGGCCCCGTCGACGGCCCCGAGGGGCGGCTTCGCGCCCTCGCCCGCGGGACCGGCGAGAAACTCGCAATCGGCGTAGTCGAGGGAATAGACCGTATGCCCCCCGTCACGCGGCCGGGCGCAGACATAGGTCATGGCCGCGAGGGGCCATTCATGGACGGGGACGCGATCCCCGCCGGCCGAGAGCCATTCGCCCCGCAGCGCCTCCAGGATCGCCTCCACCCTCGCGGGCGCCAGGGGCCCGGCGGTGAGCGCCCGGCCGATCTCCTCCGAAAGACGCGCCGCGAACCACGCGGCGTCCGTGCGGCCCTCGTCCATCAGGAATGGCCGCTCGCCGATGGGCGTCGCCCCGTCGACCGCCCAGGCGTGCCAGCCGTCGGCGTTCGACGCGAAGCCGAGGGCGTCCTCGCTCGGCAGCGTCGAGCACGAATCATTGCAGCTTTCGATGAGCATGGATGGGCCTTTTTTGTTGCGCGGCCCGGCGGCGGCGCTTGCATAGGGCGGAAATTTCGGGCATGTCCTGATCAGAACATAAGGAGAACGAATTGGCGCGCGCGTCGGAAGAGTTCGTATGCCAGTCCTGCGGCGCGGTCTATCGCAAATGGGCCGGGCGCTGCGACGCCTGCGGCGAATGGAATTCGATCGCGCTCGAGCAATCCTCGGCCCCGCCGGGCTCCCTCGCCGGTTCCGGCGGCAAGGCGAAGGGCAAGATCCTCGATTTCGCCTCGCTGAAGGGCGGCGCTGAATTCGAGCCGCGCCTCGCGACCGGCAACGCGGAATTCGACCGCGCCTGCGGCGGCGGGCTGGTTCCGGGCTCGGCGCTCCTGATCGGCGGCGACCCCGGCGTCGGGAAATCGACGCTGCTTCTCCAGATCGCGGCGGGCCTCGCGAGGGGCGGGCGATCGGTCGCTTACATCTCCGGCGAGGAAGCGACGGCCCAGATCCGGCTGCGCGCCGAACGCCTGAAGGTCACCGAGGCTCCGGTCGCCCTCGCCTCCGCGACGGCCCTGCGCGACATTCTCTCGACCCTGAAGGCGGAAAAGCCCGAGGTCGTCATTATCGATTCCATCCAGACGCTGTGGTCCGACGCCCTGCCCGCCGCGCCCGGCACCGTGACCCAGGTCCGCGCCTGCGCGCAGGAGCTGGTGCGCTTCGCGAAATCCTCCGGCGCGGCGCTGCTCCTCGTCGGTCACGTCACCAAGGACGGCCAGATCGCCGGGCCCCGGGTCGTGGAACATATGGTCGACGCGGTCATGTATTTCGAAAGCGAACAGGGCCGCGCGTTCCGGATCCTGCGGGCGGTGAAGAACCG
>CAZBOC010000356.1:1707-3036 GCA_964493225.1 uncultured Caulobacterales bacterium
TGCGGGCTCGATTTCGGCCGCTGCGACGTCTTCCTGAACGTCGCCGGCGGCATGCGCATCGGCGAACCCGCGGCGGACCTCGCGGCCGCCGCGGCGTTGTGCTCGTCCCTGTTCGACAGGGCGCTCGCGAAGGACTGGATCTTCTTCGGCGAAGTCGCCCTCTCCGGCGCCGTGCGCGCCGTGCCGCAGCCGGACGCCCGCCTCAAGGAAGCCGAAAAGCTGGGCTTTACCGGAGCGCTGTCGCCGGCCGTCTCGGCTGGCGGGACGACGCGCTTGACCCTTGACCCGGCCGAGACGCTCGCCGATCTGATAGGCTGGATCCGGCGATGACGGGCGCGGCTGCGCGGCCCGCCGTGTTGAGCGCCGCGCAATTCGGCGATAGGTAGAAACGCGGGTGTGCGGCCGGCGGCGAACGGCGGATTAAGGGGCGAATGGGAAACTTTATGACTTGGTTCGATTTCCTGCTGATCGCAGTCCTCGTGATCTCCATTGGTTTTGCGGCGATCCGCGGCGCAATGCGCGAATTTGCAACGCTGATCGCGCTTGGCGGGGCCGCGGCGCTCGCCTTTCTCGTCTTCAATCCGCTTCTCGGCGTGATGGGGCTGGAAGGCTCGATATTTGGGATGGCGGGTCTTGCGGCTGGTCTCTTGGGGCTCTTTTTCGGCCTGCTTTATGTGGGCTTCCATTTCGCCCTCAAGCGTGTCGCGCTGTCCCCCGAGCTCGCGCGGGTTGACCGGATCGGCGGCGGCGCGTTCGGCCTCTTGCACGGCCTCGCGCTGATCGGCCTCGGATTTCTCGGTTACGCCTACTACGCCGATGAAGAACATCGCGCCGAAGGCGTCAACGACGCCGTCCTTCTGCCCGTGGCCCAAAGCGCGGCGGATTTCTTCGAGGCGCTGGCTCCCGAGCATGACAGCCAGGAGATCATCTCACCGGAAGAGATCGATCAGCGGAACGACGCCGCGGCGGACGGCTATCGTCGCGGCGAGCGCGCCGCGCTAGAAGAAATCGTCGCGACGGCCACGACGAGCGAAAATCCCGGCGCGCCGGCGACCCGCGACGGCGATGCGGGCGAGGCGGCGGATCCGATCGCAACCCTTCTGGACGAGGACGCAGCCCGTGAGCGCTAGCGACGCCCTGCTCAATGAAACGGTCGCCAAGCTGGGTCGGGCCCGGACGGCCGCACGCGCCTCGGCCCGGATTTTCCCGCGCGCGTTGAACGAGGAATGCGGCGTCTTCGGAGTGATCGGAACGCCGGACGCCGCGGCCCTCGCGGCTCTCGGCCTGCATGCGCTGCAGCACCGCGGCCAGGAGGCGGCCGGCGTGGTC
>CAZBOC010000357.1:0-3024 GCA_964493225.1 uncultured Caulobacterales bacterium
GCCTGTCGCTTCATTACTGCTCTCCCTGGGCAAGCCGCACGCTTCCCCTTTGGAGCGTATCAAACGCCAATTATTATAAAAATTTATAAAAAGACATTGTTAATTCGCCTTAATCAAAAGTTATTATAGTAAATAAAATAGCCTTCATTGCTAACTATCAATCGTGTTGTTTTCGCAGGACAACCCGCCGGCAGGCGTCCTGCGCCGACTGACGGATAAGGCGCATTTTTCAGAAAATTGAACGCCGTCGCGATAAGAAATGCGGGATTTCGTGAAAAAATTCGCCGCAGTCTTACGAACGCGTCATGGCCGCGAAAACGGAAAATTAGGATCTCGCCAAGCAGGTCCCGGCCGCGCTCGCGCGCCGGCCGGCGCCAGCTTCAGCCGGCGGGCGCCGGCGCTTTCTTGCGCCCCTCGATCACCACCTTGCGGAAAGTCCATTTCAGTCCCGGCGCGCGGGCGAGCGCCTTGTCGGCCGCGAAGGCCGCGCGCATCAGGGCGTTGTCCGGACGCGGCAGGAACGCGCGCGAGACAACGCCCGCCGGCACCGACAGAAACTGTTGCGGGTGGAAGGCGGCGTCGAACCGTTCGCCCAGGAGCGCGACATGCGCGCCGCGCAAGGGCGTCTCGTCGGGCGTGCGCGCCGCCGGCGTCAGCGCCCGCACCGCCCGGCCGACCGGGTTGAAATCAAGAGGCTCGTTGAAAATCATCACCCCGCCGGGACGCAAGACCCGCGCGATTTCCTCGAGCGCCGCGGCGAGATCGAGGTGATGCAGGATCCCGAAGCCGAACACGACGTCGAAGCTCTCGTCCTCGAACCCCAATTCGTGGGCGTCCATATTGTGAAACGCCACGGGCATGTTCATCGCTGCCGCCTTCTCCCTGCCGACGGCGAGCTCGGCTTCCGAGATGTTGACGCAGTGCAGCCGCCGCGCGCCGAGGCTCTCGTTTTCAAAGATCATGTTCCAGCCGTGCGAGCCGATCTCGAGGAGATCGCGCGCGCCTTCGCGATCAAGGACGGCGCGGAAGCGGCTTAGAACCTCCTCGCGCCAGTAGACTTCGCAATGGGAGAGAACGGCCTCGTAGGAGGCGCGTTTCAGTCCGGCGTCGAAAGCCGCGCGCTCGCGCGCGGCCCGCGCCCGCCGCGCCTCGGCGCGCCGTTCCGCTGACGGATGAACCCGCAGCGCGCCTTCGCACGCCTCGGCGTATCGAACATTCTCCATCGCTCCCGCCTCCTCGCCACTGAACGTCAGAACCATGAGAATGGCACTGAAAGCGCGCGGCGGGAAGAAGATTTCTATTCTATTTCAATATTTTAATTGACAAGTTGAAATGTATTTTCAGCGAATTCTCGGCCCGGTCGCAATCCGGCCCGCCGGCGCGCGGCCTTCAGGCGCGCGGCGAGTCCGGCGAAGCCGGCGATCATCAGCGCCCAAGCGGACGGCTCCGGCGCGGTGCTGACGGTTAAATCAAACGCGCCCGCCGAAAAGGTCGGCACATTGCCGAAAGCCTGGCTGACCTCCAGGACCGCGCGGCCCGTGCGTTCGTAGTAGACGACCTCGATGTCGTGGCGGCCGGCGGTCAGGAAGACGTCCGTGGTCGTTGTGCTCGCCGGCGCGCGCGGCGACGAAAACCCGGCGACGCGAACGCCGTTGATCGAAAGTTCGAAGCCGTCGTCGGAAAAGACGTTGATCGTATAGTCGCCGGTCTGGTCGAACTGCACCGAGCCGACCGCGTAAACGGCGAAATTCTCCTGATTGCTGAGGGGCACGGTCGTCACCGAGCTGCGGAAATTGCCGTCGCTGGTGCGCGCGTCGGTGATGTTGAGGATGTTGCTCCGCTGCACGGCGACCGGCGCCGTCGAGGCGATCAGCGCGCGCGCGTCGGCGATCGAGTTCAGCCGTCGCCCGTCCTGGTGGTAATAGATCGTATAGGATGCATTCGCCGCGCCGCCCGCCGCGGCGACGGCGAGAAATGCGAGAACCGATAAGAAGACACGTCCGAAGACCATGGGCGCAGCGCCTGAACATGACACGGCCCAAGCGATCTGATGAATTTCTTAACATCGTCGTCAAGATTTTTGGTGAACAGGCGAGTAAGCATTGCCGGGCGGCCGCATTCTCCATCACGCCGTCCAGCGCGGCGGATACGGCGCGCGCGTTTTCACGCCGCAAGGCGCCCGCTCAGCCGGTCGGTCCGGTCGCGCGCAGTTTGACGGCCTCGGACGGATCCCGCCATCCGGGACGATCCTCCAAGCCATGGTCGCCGCCAGAGCGCCGTGGCGATCCGCAAAAGCCTCTTGCGACACGCGTGCATGCGCGGGCGAATTTGTTAGGATGGCTGCGGGGCGGCGCTGAAAATCATGCGGAACCGGAAGCAGCCGAGCGCCGAAGCTCAGAAAGGAATTCGACCATGCGACTTCGTATTCTCTTGTCGGCCGGCGCCGGCGCGCTCATCGCTGGGTGCGGACAGACCGGGGACCGGGCGGACGACTCGCCGGCCCCGGACGCTCCCGGCGCGACGGCGGAATCAGGAATGCAGGAATTGACCTATCCAGAGACGAAGAAGGTCGACGTCGTCGACGACTACCACGGTACGAGCGTTCCCGACCCCTACCGATGGCTGGAGCAGGACGTTCGCGAGGCCGAGGATGTCCGGGCCTGGGTCGAGGCGCAGAACAAGGTCTCCTTCGGCTATCTGAAGGCGCTCCCCGGTCGCGACCGCATAGAGGAGCGGCTGACGGAACTCTGGAACTTCGAAAAATTCGGTACGCCGTTTTACGAGGGCGGACGGACATTCTACTTCCGCAATGACGGCCTGCAGAACCAGTTCGTGCTTTACGCCCAGCCGGGGGCCGGAACCGAGGGCGACGCCGAGGTCGTCATTGATCCGAACCAGTGGTCTGAAGACGGCACGATCGCCCTCGGCGGCGTCGCGCCGAGCCCGGACGGCCGCTTCCTCGCCAACGCCGTCCAGGACGGCGCATCCGACTCGCGCACCTGGAAAGACCGCGACCTCGACGCC
>CAZBOC010000358.1:0-3023 GCA_964493225.1 uncultured Caulobacterales bacterium
GGGCGCCTTGCGGATCTCCTCGCCTCTCAGGTTCTGGACGAAGGCGACAAGTTGCGCAAGGAGCGCGTCCGTGACGCCCGGCACGCGCGCCCTGACGATCGCACGCTCTCGCTCGGCGTCCGGAAAATCAATATACAGATGAAGGCAGCGCCTTTTCAACGCGTCGGAAAGCTCGCGCATATTGTTCGACGTCAAAATGACGAGCGGCGGAGTTCTGGCGGCGATCCGCCCGAGCTCGGGGACCGTGACCTGATATTCCGACAGGATCTCGAGCAAGAAGGCCTCGAACTCCTCGTCGGACTTGTCGATCTCGTCGATCAGGAGAACCGATCCGGCTTCCTGCTCCATCGCTTTCAGGAGCGGGCGCGGCTCCAGAAAATCGCGCGAGAAGAAAACGTCTTTGAAGCCGCTCAGTTTGGCGAGCGAGGCGTCGAGGGTCTGTGCGTCCTGGAGCACGTCCCGGATCTTTTCTTTCAGAACCTGCGTGTAGAGAAGCTGCTTGCCGTATTTCCACTCGTAAAGCGCTTTGGATTCGTCGAGCCCTTCGTAGCACTGAAGGCGCAAAAGCGGCCAGCCGAGATATTTCGCGACCGATTGCGCGAGATCGGTCTTGCCGACGCCGGCCGGGCCTTCGATCAGGACGGGTTTGCGCAAGGCATGGGCGAGCCAGACCGCCGTCGAGATCGGTTTGGTGGCGATATATCCCACGGAGGCGAGGCCCTCCGAGATCGCGTCGGCGGAGGCGAGGCCGGGCGTTGTGTACTGAACATCCATGGGATGACCGTAAGCGATCCATTGCGAACGCGGCAAGGCGCAAACGCAGCACTCTGGCGAAGCGCCCCTCATGGGTTAAGCTGCCCGCGACAGGAGGGTGCTGATGACGATTTTTTTGATCCGCCATGGCGAGGCGGCGGCCCATTGGGGCGCAGATCCGGACCCAGGTCTGAGCGAAACGGGCCGCGCCCAGGCGGAGGAGACCGCGGGGTCGCTGAGCCCGCGCCTCTCGGGCGGCGTTGAAATCATTTCAAGCCCGCTCAGGCGGGCGCGCGAGACGGCCGCGCCCCTCGCCCGTTCGCTGGGCGCCGAAACCCGGATCGACGAGGCTTTCCGAGAAATCCCCTCGCCGGTCCCCTTCGAACAACGCCGGGAATGGCTGCGGGCCTTCATGGCCCAGACCTGGGACGACCAGCCGGATGAACTCCGTGGCTGGCGGCGGGCGATACTCGACCGGCTCGCCGGGATCGCCGGACCCGCGGCGGTCTTCACCCATTTCATGGTGATCAACGCCGTCATCGGGGCCTGCCTCGGCGAAGCACGCACGCTCTGCCGTCGACCGGACTATGTCTCGGTGACCGAGATCGCCCTTAAGGACGGCCGGCCGCGCCTTATCGCCGAAGGTCGGCAGATGGAGACGGCCGTCAACTAGCCGGCGTCAGGAATATTCCGGGTCGTCCCACCACGGAAAGAAATCCGGCATGCCTGAGGACACCTTGTCGGGAAAGGCGGCGGGGCGCTTTTCCAGAAACGCCGACACGCCCTCTTTCGCGTCAGCCATGCGCCCGCGCGCGGCGACGCCGCGGCTGTCGATCCGATGGGCTTCCATGGGGTGGTCCGCGGCGGCGAGGCGCCAGATCATCTGCCTGGAGAGGGCGACTGATACCGGCGCGGCGTTGTCGGCGATTTCCCGGGCGAGCGCCCTCGCCGCCGGCAGGAGATCGTCTGGCGGGTGGAGGGAGCGGACAAGGCCGGCGTCAAGCGCTTCAGCGGCGTCGAAGACGCGCCCAGAATAAATCCACTCGAGCGCTTTTGAGATCCCCACGGCGCGGGGCAGGAACCAGGCCGAACAGGCCTCGGGGACGATGCCGCGCCTTGCGAAAACGAAGCCGAAGCGCGCGGTCTCGCTCGCCAGGCGGATGTCCATCGCCAGCAGCATCGTCGCGCCGACGCCAACGGCCGCCCCGTTGACCGCGGCGATCACCGGCTTCAGGCATTCGTAAATCCGGAGCGTCACTTCGCCGCCGCCGTCGCGCAGTCTCGGGTCGGACCAGTCGACCGTTCCGTCCTCGCGAAACGGCGAGGCGCCGGCGGCGTCGCCCTTGTAGCTGTCCGCGCCCGCGAAATTGAACGCGTCCCCGCCGCCGGAGAGATCCGCGCCCGCGCAGAAGGCGCGGTTGCCGGATCCCGTGACGATAATCGCGCGTACGGCGTCGTCGGCGTCGGCCCGATCGAACGCGTCGATCAATTCGCGCTGCATCCGCCCCGTGAAGGCGTTCATTTTCTCGGGCCTGTCGAGCGTAATCGTCAGGATCCCGTCGTCGACTTCGTAGAGGATTTGCTCATAGGCCATGGCGCCAGCCTCGCAAGCGACCGCGTCAGGCGCCGTTTTCATATTTGCGCGCCTCGGCGCGGCCGACGACCATGTGGTGAACCTCGTCCGGCCCGTCGGCGAAACGCAGGGTGCGCTGACCGGTATACATTTCCGGCAGGGGCGACCACTGCGAAATGCCCGTCGCACCGTGGATCTGGATCGCGTCGTCGATGATCTTGCAGACGCGTTCCGGCACCATCGCCTTGACCATCGAGATCCATACCCGCGCCTCGCGGTTGCCGAGGACGTCCATGGCCTTAGCGGCCTTCAGCACCATGAGGCGCATCGCCTCGATCTCGATGCGCGCCCGGGAGACGACCTCGATGTTTTTGCCCAGTTTGATCAGGGGCTTGCCGAAAGCCTCCCGGCTCAAGCCGCGCCGGACCATCAGATCGAGAGCGCGCTCCGCCTGGCCGATCGAACGCATGCAATGGTGGATTCGGCCGGGACCGAGGCGCAATTGCGAGATCTCAAAGCCCCGACCGACGCCGAGGAGAATGTTGTCCTTCGGAACCCGGACATCATTGAACTTGATATGCATGTGACCGTGGGGGGCGTCGTCCGCGCCGAAGACCAGCATCGGGCCGACGATCTCAACGCCGGGCGCATCGATCGGCACGAGGATCTGGGATTGCTGCTCATGGGGCGCGGCGTC
>CAZBOC010000359.1:0-3023 GCA_964493225.1 uncultured Caulobacterales bacterium
CCAGGACGATGAAGCCATCGACGGAGCATGACGCAGCTGTCCCCGCCCGGGAGGGCCCGTCGGC
Organism: uncultured Caulobacterales bacterium; assembly: GCA_964493225.1. GTDB lineage: Bacteria > Pseudomonadota > Alphaproteobacteria > Caulobacterales > Parvularculaceae > JAJFFW01. The sequence continues at coordinate 65 of CAZBOC010000359.1, forward strand.
TGAAGATGTGCGCAAGGCCGCCGCCCGCATCAAGGGGCGCGTGGCGAGAACGCCGCTCCTGAGAGCCGAGCGGCTCTCCGAACTCACGGGCGCGGATCTCTGGCTGAAACTGGAAAACCAGCAATACACCGGCTCCTTCAAGGAGCGCGGCGCGCTCAACCGGCTCTTGACGCTCGACGAGGCCGAACGCGCGCGCGGCGTCGTCGCCGCGTCGGCCGGAAACCACTCCCAGGGCGTCGCGTATAACGCGAACAAGCTCGGCGTCGCCGCCACCATCGTGATGCCGGAGACCGCGCCGGACGTGAAAGTCCGCCAGACACGGTCCCTCGGCGCAGAAGTTGTTCTCTCCGGCATGACATTCGACGAGGCGAGCGCCGTGGCGCGGAAGATCTGCGACGACAGGGGTCTGGTCTTCGTCCATCCCTTCGACGATCCCGACGTGATCGCCGGCCAGGGGACCGTCGCCCTGGAGATGATCGAGGACGGCCCGGAATTCGACGCGATGGTCATACCCGTCGGCGGCGGCGGGCTCATCGCCGGCATGGCCCTGGCGCTGAACGACGCCTCGCCCGCGACGCGCGTCCTCGGCGCCCAGGCGGCGCTGTTTCCGTCCATGGCGAACGCCCTCGACGGCGCCGCGCGGCCCGTCGGCGGCAACACGCTCGCCGAGGGCATCGCCGTGAAAGAAGCGGGCCGTTTGACGCGCGAAATCATCGCCGGCCTCGTCGACGATATCGTCCTCATCGAGGAGCGCCCGCTGGAGCGCGCCTTGAGCCTCCTGATGAACGAGCAAAAGCTCCTCGTCGAGGGGGCGGGCGCGATGGGTCTCGCGGCGATCTACGACGACCCGGACCGGTTCCGCGGCCGCACGGTCGGTCTCGTGCTGTGCGGCGGCAACATCGACGCGCGCCTCCTGTCGATGATTCTCATGCGCGACCTCGCCCGCGCGGGCCGGCTCGCCAGACTGCGCGTCTCATTATTGGACATGCCCGGCCAGCTTGTGCGCGTTGCGACCATCATCGCCGACGGGGGCGGAAACGTCATCGACGTCGGACACCACCGGACCTATTCCGATTTGCCGGCGAAAATGACCTGCATGGACGTGACCATCGACACCCAGGGCCAGGACCATCTCGACCGCATCATCGAGAATTTGCGCGCAGCGGGCTACGTCGTTGAAATCGCGGCCTATTAGGCCCTGATTTTTCACCAGCGATTCACGAAATCTTAAGGTTAAGCCTCCCCTAATCGAAGCGAATCGCTCGCCGGCCCTGTCTTCAAGGTTTGCTAGCAGGCCCGCGCACCGGATCATCGAGGCGCCGCGACGCGCGCTCCACCCGTCTCAATTCGGGAATCGGAACGATGGCGCGGGCCTTGCTTCGATTGGGTCCGGCAACTTTTTCTTAAGCAAACCAGAGGGGCGCACCCGCCATGAAAAAACTCTTCTCCATCGCAGCGCTGAGCGCCGCCGTCATCGCGACGCCGGCTTTCGCCATGCCGGTCACTTTCGAATTCGACGGCGCCACCGGCGCGGGCGGGTTCATCGACGGCCCGACCAACGCAGGCAACATCACCACCGATTGCGGCACGCAAGGCCTCGACGCCTGCACGATCGATTTCGGCGAAGGCTTCGATTACGCCAAAGACGGCATCGCCTTCAACGCGCAGGCGCGCTCCGGCGGCGCCGTGAACGGCGACCAGTTCGAGACGGGCGAAGCCGACCGTCTGATCCAGGATCTCGTCGGTCCGAACCAGGGTCTCGGCGTCATTTCGGGCACGGAAGGCGCCGTCATCGGTTCGTCGGCCGATCAGATCAATTTCGAAACGGGCGAGTCGATCTTTTTCAGCTTCGCCTCGCAGGTCCGCCTCCTCGACATCTTCGTCAATGACGGCCTCGGCAATGATTGCCCGGGCGGCGGGTCGGAAGGCCCCTGCGGCGACATCGGCATCATCGTCGACGGCGGCGCGATCCAGACCTTCACGGATTTCCTCGCCATGGGCGTCATCGCTTCCGGCGGCGTAGCGCTCGAGCTCGTCGGCACGACGTTCGAATTCATCAGCCTGACGCAGGGCGCCGGCTATTCGATCGAGGCCATCACGGTCGTTCCGGTTCCGGGCGCCATTCCGCTCCTGATCTCCGGGATCGCCGGCCTCGGCTTCGCCTCGCGCAAAAAACGCGCGACGGCCTGAACCGCCTGAGGGGATGACTTGACGGGCGGGCCGGCTCCGGCGACGGGGCCGGCCCGACCCGTTTGAACATGGGCGGTCTTCGCAGGCGCGAAAACGCCGCGCGCAGTCGTTTTCTCGTTGAATCCTGCCGGGTCCCCCTTATTGTCACGACAGCTGGATCTTTAAGGGGCGCAGGAATGAACTGGCTAGGCGGGCGCGGGCGCAGGATCGGATTTTTCGCTACAGTCTTGGCGCTCGGGGCCGCTCTTTTCGCGATCGGCGCCGAGGCGCAGAACGGGCCGGCGTCCGGCTCGACCCGCTCCGGCGGCGACGGCGTCATCCTGACGCTGAACGGCCCGGTGACGCCGCCGGCGGCGGATTACCTGAAGCGCGAAATCGAAGCGGCGGACGCCGCCGGCGCGGAACTCGTGATCATCGAGATCGACACTCCCGGCGGCCTCGTCGATTCGATGAAGAAGATCATCAAGGCGGTGCTCGCTTCCGATACGCCCGTGGCGACCTATGTCTCGCCCCAGGGCGCGCGGTCGGCGAGCGCCGGTCTTTACGTCATGTACGCAGCCCACATTTCCGCGATGGCGCCGGCGACGAACACCGGCGCGGCGACGCCCGTCGAGGTCGGCGGCGGATCTCCGGCGCCGGAGGACAATCCCTTTGAGGGCGAAGAGCCGATCAGGAAGGACGAGCCCGCCGCCGATGAAGCCGACCCCGCCGAGACCGCTGGCGAGGAGGACGACCCGGTCTTGTCAGGGGCCGAAGCCGAAGGCGGCGG
>CAZBOC010000360.1:0-3012 GCA_964493225.1 uncultured Caulobacterales bacterium
GTATTTCTTGAGGATCGTGTTCTTGGTCGAAAGATAAAGCGGATATCGGCGCTGGAGGCAGTAATTGAATCAGGCGCTGGCGAAATCGGCTATCGAAGCGTCGAGATTGTACATGCCCATATAGATCCCCGCGGACGGCGCGTCGAAGACCTCTTCTTCAATGACCTCGCCATTGTCGCCGGTCCACTTGATCGAGAGCTTGCCGCTGCCGGGAAAAAGCATGTCGGTGGCGCGATACTGGTCGCCGAAGGCGTGGCGCCCGATGATGATCGGCTGCGTCCATCCCGGAACAAGCCGGGGCACGTTGGAAATGATGATCGGTTCACGGAAGACGACGCCCCCGAGGATGTTGCGGATCGTCCCGTTCGGCGAGCGCCACATTTTCTTCAGGCCGAATTCCTCGACGCGCGCTTCGTCGGGCGTGATGGTCGCGCATTTGACGGCGACGCCGTGCTCCTTGGTCGCGTTCGCCGCGTCGACCGTGACCTGGTCGTCCGTCGCGTCGCGATGCTCCATGCCGAGGTCGAAATATTTCAGGTCGATGTCGAGATAGGGATGGATCAGCTTGTCCTTGATCATCTGCCAGATGATCCGGGTCATCTCATCGCCGTCCATTTCGACGATCGGATTCTCGACTTTGATTTTTTCCATGGGGTGACCTGCGTGGGAAGGTTGTCGGAGGGGCGCCGGCGGGCGACGGTTGCGCGAGGTCATAGCAATCGGGCGCGCAAAGCGCAAAGGCGCGTTGCGCGGATCCGTCCGGCGGCCTTGCGGGGATCCTTTCAGCTCAAGCCTAATCCTCTATAAGTCGCGCCGATAAAGCTATCGGGAAGGCGACAGGCGTTGGGTTTGAGCGCTGATGACGAGAGGCCGGCCGCGGTCGCGACGCGGTGGGTCGAGACGCCGCCGCTTCTGTTCTCGCTCGCGCGCTGGATGATCCGCAACGGAGTCAAGGGCGGCTGGCGGCTCTGGAACGCCTTGCGCGTTCGGGGCGGCCTTGATTGCGTCGCGCGCTATCGGCTCACAGGGACTTTGCGCGAAACGGTCATGCTCGCCCCCCTCGCTCGGCCGGAGTCTAGCTGGTCCGCGCGCGAGATCTTGGAGTACGACCGCGACGTGGTCGAATGCGTAGTGAGGGTGCTTGAGGACGACCCGCGGCCGGTGTTTCTGGTCGACTGCGGGGCGGACATCGGAATGGTGTCCGCCGGCCTCGTCAGGGAGTGCCCGAACCTTGCGCGCGTTGTCGCTTTCGAGCCCAATCCCGAAGCCTACCGGTATCTGAAGGACGCGGCGGCGGACTGGCCGGTCCCGACAACGGCCATCAATGCGGCGCTCGGCGCCCGGGCGATGCGGGGACGGCTCGTCTCGCCTGCGACCGACCCGAGCGCTCACGCCTGTTACGTCGAAGCGGACGGCGAGGGCGATGTCCACGTCCGGCGCATCGATGATCTCGACATTCCTGACGATCACATACTCCTGTTGAAGATCGACGTCGAGGGAGGCGAGCGCGATGTCGTCTCCGGGGCGCGCAGCCGTCTCGGCGAGGCGCCGAAATTTGTGGTCGTTTTCGAGGCCCATCGCGACGTCGCCGCGCGCACCGGCGTCGACCCGTGCGAGATCATCCGGCTTCTGGAGGCGATCGCGCCGGTGTCGGCGAGCGTCGTCGAGGCGCCTGGCGGCGCGATCGACCGGTCAGCGCCGTTTTTTCCACAGATTGAAGGGACCGGCCTGAAAGTCTGCAACGTTCTTTGCGTCAGCAGGGCGCGCTAGCGCTCAACCGGGCGGCGGATTACGTTCGCCTCATGACCTTGGAGCGCAGGAGCCGCCGCGACGGCCTCGGGACGATCGGGCCCGCGCCGGTGTTTGTTCTCGTCGGCCCGCAAATGGGCGAGAACATCGGGGCCGCGGCGCGCGCCATGCTGAATTTCGGCGTCTCGGCGCTGCGGCTCGTGAACCCGCGCGACGGCTGGCCGAACCCGAAGGCCGGCGCGATGGCGGCGGGCGCGACGATCGTGATCGACGACGCGCGAGTTTTCGACAGCGTCGAAGCGGCCGTCGCCGATTGCCAGTATGTTCTGGCGACGACGGCGCGGTCTCGCGAGATCCTGCTCCCCGTGTTCGAACCGCGCGAAGCGGCCGCGGCGATGAAGGCCCGGATCGACGGGCGAGGGACATGCGCGGTCCTTTTCGGCGCTGAAAAATCGGGCCTTTCCAATGAAGAGATCGCGCTTGCGGACGCGATCGCCGAGGTTCCGGACAACCCCGCTTTCGCTTCGCTCAATCTCGCACAGGCAGCCGTCGTCATGGCCTATGAATGGGGGATCGACGACGGGCGCGGCCCTTTCGAGAGCGCCCTGACAGGGACGACGCCCGCGCCAAAGGCGGACTTCGAGCGGTTTTTCGAGCACCTCGCGGGGGAGTTGACCGAGGCCGGATATTTCTATCCGCCGGAGAAAAAGGATGTGATGGCGCGGAACCTGCGCGCCGCATTCTCGCGCGCCGGCCTGACGGAAGGCGAGGTCCAGACCCTGCGCGGCGTCGTAAAGGCCCTCGCGCGGGGGCGCGGGCGTCATCTGCAAAAACCACCAAAGACGGATTGAGACGAATGACGATCATCGAAGAGGCCGCGCCCGGCGGCGTCCGTAGACTGACGCATCCGGAAAGCCTCCATAGTCACCGGTTTCGCTACTACGATTTCGCCATGGCGGCTTTCGTCACGGTGCTGATCTGTTCGAACCTCATAGGCGCGGCGAAACTTGTTCAGTTCGGCGAGTTCTACGTTTTCGGTTTCAATGTCGGCGTTTTCGGCGCCGGGATCCTCTTCTTTCCCTTGTCCTATGTGCTCGGCGACGTCCTGACGGAGGTCTACGGCTACGCCCGCGCGCGCCGCGTCGTCTGGGCCGGTTTCGCCGCGGTCGCCTTCATGGCTTGCATGTCCTTTATCGTCGTCGCCATGCCGCCGGCGCCGGGTTGGGACGGACAGGACGCCTATGAAAAAGTCTTCGGCCTGAC
>CAZBOC010000361.1:0-3008 GCA_964493225.1 uncultured Caulobacterales bacterium
GAATCAATGACGATCTCCGCCGCGCCGTTCTTGCGCAGAAAATCCGGCGTCAGAATTTCAACCGTCGTCTCCTGCGAGCGCGCCCGGATGGCCGCGACGACGTCCGCGAAATGCCGCGCGCCCCCGTCGGCGAGATCGTCGCGGTCGACCGAAGTGATGACGACGTGGTTGAGGCCCATCTCCGCGACGGCGTCCGCGACATTGACGGGCTCGTCGGGGTCAAGCGCGGCGGGAAGTCCGGTCTTGACGTTGCAGAAAGCGCAGGCGCGCGTGCATGTGTCGCCCATAATCATCATCGTGGCGTGCTTTTTCGTCCAGCACTCCCCGATGTTCGGACAGGCGGCCTCTTCGCAGACCGTGTGCAGATTTTTCGCCCGAACGATCGCTCGCGTTTGCGCAAACCCCTTGGACGTCGGGGCCTTGACCCTGATCCAGTCGGGCTTGCGCAGGACGGGAGCGTCCGGCCGCTTCTGCTTTTCAGGATGCCGCGCGCCCCTGCGCGCATGATTATCGATCAACGTCGCCATGAACGGCATGTAGCAAGCGCCGGCCCTCAAGTTAAGTGGCGCGAAACGCCGCTGCGCGCTCCTGCGCGAGGGTTCAGAGAAGCCGTTCGATCATCTCGGTCAGCTCATCGAAAGGCCTGTGCAGAATGGCTCCGTCAAGCGGTTCGCCGAGGGCGAGATTGACAGCCTCCCAGACATCGATCGATTCGATCCGCATGACGCCCGCCGGCGCGGCGAATTTGGAACCTTCCGTCTTGAACTTCACAAGTTCGCGAGAAACCGGCAGCCGCATCCAGCGCCAGATCCGCCGGTCCATGTCGCCCTTCCGGTAGGGCAGCCAGCGCGGGTCCGCGCCGTCATTCGACACGTTCAAATAGAGTGTCTTCGCGTCACCGAGATCAACGAAACCGAGAACGCCGTGGGCGTATTCGATGAACCACGGGGCCCGCTCGAGGCTCAGAAAGGTCGACTCGGTGAAACCGCACCGCAAATCCGCGATCGCCTTGCGCTTTTCCACCGTCCGCGCCTCGAATTCGCGCACCAGACCCGGCCAGTTGTCGCGGCCGACAAGATAGAGGCCGCCCGCGGTCACGACGAAGTAGCTGGCCGCGACCTTGATCGTCGGACCAAGTCCCGCGGCGTAATAAATCAGCCCGATGACGACGGGCGCGGTCAGCGCGAACGTCGCTGCGAGCGGCCGGCGAAACCCGATCAGATCCTCGCGCGCAAACTCCATGATGTTGTCGACGAATTCCGAGGACCGCTTGAGGCGCACTTCCACCGGGGCGGGGATTTCAACACGGGCGGTATTGAACATGGGCTTTGGCCTTCGCGTAAACGAACCACGACCACGATGGTGCACTGCGAGTCTTTGCGCCGCATTAATCGACCTTAGCGATTTGTAATATTTCTCGCAGCCTATCTGGGCTCGCCTTCGGGCGCTGCGCCGATCGCCAGATCCTGTGCGCCGTCCGCGCCCTGAAAGGTGAGCGAGCCGACAAAACCACCCTGCTCGATGTTCACGAGATTGCTCTGGTCGGACCAGAAATCACGCAGAATGCGGTCGTCGACGGTGAGGCGCGCCGCCGAGCTCGGCGCAGGGGCCTCGTGATAGACCCAGAGATAGGGGCCATCAATCTCGTGGCCCACGGGCTTGAGCGGGATTTTCTCGCCCGTCGCGTCCCAGAGAGTGAAACGCGCCCGGACATAATCGGCGAACCGTTTCTGTCGCGCCGCGTCGGAAACGATGTCGGCGGATCCCCACATCTCCTCCGCAGCGTGTTCGGCGTCGTGGACGAACAGTTTGTGCGCGACTTCCAGATTACCGGTGCGCTCATTGAAAAGCACGGTTGTCAGGGCGACGCGCTGCTGGTGCGCCGCCGCCGCGCCCGCCAGGACGCACAGAGCCGTCGCGAGCGCGATGAGCGCGCGTTCAGCCGTCCTCGCCAACTCTCTCGCCGTTTTCATCGTCATCCTCCGGATCTTCAAGCTCCGTCTTCACGTCCTGCATGAGGTCGCGGTTCGGCAAATCGCCGCCGCCTCGCGACTTATAGGCCTCGATGCGCGAGGGCATGATCCGGCTCGGATAAAAATTGTTGTCGAGATCGACGTCGGCGGTCTCAAGATGGGGGTCCACGACGACTTCGCGGATCTCCTTTTCGGTGATCATCAGCTTGGAAACCTGTTTCGGGCTGCGCCGCCAGATCTCCGCTGGCATGCGATATTCCTCTTTCGAACCATCCGCATAGGTGATTGCCAGAATGATCGGCATGACGAGCCCGCCATGGTTGGAGAAGGTCAGGACATAGTAGTTCTCGTCCTCCTCGACCGCGCGCTGAAGCGCTTCGCGCTCCCAGTCCTCCAGGTCCTTCAGGAAAGACTGGTATGCGTTTCGGTCCTTGTTCGAGACGGTGTAGCGGTCGTTCTCGTCGTAGAAATCCTTGAGATCCGGCATGCGCTCGACGCGGAACCTGATCCCTTCCTCCCGGTTGCGGACATCGGTCAGCGAGGACGGGGCCTTCAGGTCGAACTCGCGCTCGCGGGCGAAATCAACGTCCGGGTTCTCCGTATCGAGACGGAGTTTGTAGATACGGTCGATCGAGATATCGACATGGTCGGTCGAATAGAACCAGCCGCGCCAAAACCAGTCGAGGTCGACGCCGGACGCCTCCTCCATGGTGCGGAAGAAATCCTCCGGCGTCGGACGCTTGAATTTCCAGCGGCGGGAATACTCCTTGAACGCGAAGTCGAAAAGCTCGCGGCCGAGGATCGTCTCGCGCAGGATATTGAGCGCCGTCGCGGGCTTGCCATAGGCGTTGGCGCCGAACTGGAAGATGCTTTCCGAGTTCGTCATGATCGGCACCTGTCGCGTCGATTTCATGTAATCGACAATGTCGCGCGGCTCGCCGCGCCGCGACGGGTAATCCGGATCCCATTCCTGCTCGGCTATGAACTGCAGGAAGGAGTTCAGCCCCTCGTCCATCCAGGTCCACTGGCGCTCGT
>CAZBOC010000362.1:0-3005 GCA_964493225.1 uncultured Caulobacterales bacterium
CGAGCCACTTGGCCTGCGCGCCGGTCGCGATGATCAAGGCGTCGGTCTGGTAGGGCTCGCCGCTGTCGCCCTTCAGCCTGAACGGCCGCGAGGAGAGGTCGGCTTGCGTGATCAGGTCCGCGATGAACGCCGTCCCCACATGCTCGGCCTGTTTCTGCATCTGCTCCATCAGCCACGGGCCCTGGATGACGTCGGCGAAGCCGGGGTAGTTCTCGACATCCGTCGTGATGGTCATCTGGCCGCCCGGCTGGAGGCCGTGGACGAGGACCGGTTCAAGCCCGGCGCGCGCCGCATAGATGGCGGCGGTCAGCCCTGCGGGCCCGGATCCGAGAATCAATAGGCGGGTTTTCATGTCGAGCCGCTCCTGAAATGACTGGCGCGCAAGGCATTTGGGTTCGGGGATCGCGAATGCAATCGCCTTTGAAGCGCCTCCCGCAGGCGTTACCAAAGCCCGGCCGCCGCGCCAAGCGCGCCGCGGCTTGCCCCGTCGCCGCCAAGATAGTAACAAATGTTACCGTTTAGAGGAGCGCGCCGATGGCCAGAAACTGGATTTATCCCTCACGGATTGAAGGAGAGGCTTCCCGCCAGGCCCACGCCGACATGCCCGACGGCACCTATGAGCGCGAAATCTCCAAGGAAGGATTTTTCGGACCGGCGGCCTTTTTCCACCATCGCCGCCCGCCGACGGGCTGGACGAATTTCGAGGGGCCTTTGCGCCCGCGCGCGTTCAATCTGGAGGCTCTGAACGAAGCCGCCCCCTCTCCCTGGGGCGCGCCGGCGGTCCTGAGCAACGCCGCGACGGAGATCCGCTTCTGGAAGCTGGGCGCGGCCATGCCCGCCCTCGCCCGCAACGCCGACGGCGACCAGCTCCTGTTCATCCATCGCGGGGAGGGCGATCTTTTCTGCGACTACGGACGGATCGCCTTCGAGGCCGGCGATTATATCGTACTGCCGCGCGGGACGATGTGGCGGCTTTCGCCCGCCGAGGCGAGCCTGATCCTCATGGTGGAGGCGACCAACACCCATTACACGCTGCCCGACAAGGGGCTCGTCGGTCCCCATGCGATTTTTGATCCCGCGATGCTCGACGCGCCGAAAATGGACAAGCGCTTCCGCGACCATCAGGCCGAGGACGGCGAGACGGCAGTCGAAATCAAGAAGCGCGGCGCGGTCTCGGTGGCGACGTACCCTTACAATCCCCTCGACGCCGTCGGCTGGCACGGCGAGCTGGCGCCGGTGCGGATCAATGTCCGCCATATCCGCCCCCTGATGAGCCACCGCTACCACCTGCCGCCGTCGGCCCATACGACGTTTCTGTCGGACCGTTTCGTCGTCTGCACCTTCGCGCCGCGGCCCTTCGAGACGGATCCCGGCGCGCTGAAGGTGCCGTTCTTCCACAACAACGACGATTATGACGAGGTTCTGTTCTACCACGCCGGCGACTTCTTCAGCCGCGACAATATCGACGCCGGCATGATGACCTTCCACCCGTCGGGCTTCACCCACGGGCCGCACCCGAAAGCGCTCCGGAACATGCTGGAGCAGAAAAAGCCGGCGACGGATGAATATGCGGTGATGATCGACACCCGCGATCCCCTCGACATTTGCGACGCCGCCGCGTCGGTCGAGAACGCCGATTACGTCGACAGCTGGAAATCAGTCGACTGACCTCTGCGCATTCAGGATCGCTCCGGGAGCAGATTAAAGGAGAACTGCGATGAAACTCGCTTCACTGAAAGAAGGCCGCGACGGCCGGCTCGTCGTCGTCTCGAAAGATCTGACCCGCTGCACCGATGCCGGCCGCGTCGCGCCGACCCTCCAGGCGGCCCTCGACGACTGGGCGACGGCCGAGCCGAAACTGCGCGACCTCGCGTCGAGCCTCGAGGCTGGCGCCGTGCCCGTTGAGCGCTTCCATGAGCGGGACTGCGCCTCGCCCCTGCCGCGCGCCTATCAGTGGGCGGATGGATCGGCCTATATCAACCATGTCGAACTCGTGAGAAAAGCGCGGGGCGCGGAAGTGCCCGCAAGCTTCTATGAAGACCCGCTCATGTATCAGGGCGGATCGGACAGCTTTCTCGGGCCCCGCGACGACATCGCCATGCCGACGGACGAGGGCTGGGGCATCGACATGGAGGGCGAGGTCGCGGTCGTCACGGGCGACGTGCCCATGGGCGTCAGCGCGGCCGAGGCGGGCGATTTCATCCGCCTCGTGATGATCGTCAACGATGTTTCGCTGCGCGGGCTCATCCCCGCCGAACTCGCCAAGGGCTTCGGCTTCTTCCAGTCGAAACCGTCGAGCGCTTTCAGCCCCTGCGCGGTGACGCCCGACGAACTCGGCGCCGCCTGGGACGGCGGCAAGCTGAAGCGTCCGCTCCTCGTCGACTACAACGGCGCGCCGTTCGGGCGCGCCGACGCCGGCGTCGACATGACTTTCGGCTTCCCCGAACTCATCGCCCATGCGGCGAAGACCCGGCCCCTCTGCGCCGGCACGATCATCGGCTCCGGGACGGTCTCGAACAGGCAGGACGGCGGGCCGGGCAAGCCGGTCGCCGAGGGCGGGGCGGGCTATTCCTGCATCGCGGAAATCCGCATGATCGAGACGATCAGGGACGGTGATGCGAAAACGCCCTTCATGAAATTCGGCGATGCGGTCGCCGTCGACATGCAGGACGACGACGGGAAATCCATCTTTGGACGGATCGAACAGAAAGTCGTGAAATACGAACGCTGACCCGCCGCCTTCATCGCCGGCCCTTGTCATAGGCTTTCAGGACCCGCTTGGGGGCCATCTCCCGCCAGACGCGGGCGAGGTTCGCGCGCACCCAGTCGAGGTCGACGCGGTCCGGCCGCATCAGGACGAGTTTGTGGTTCCTGTAATGGTCGGTGAAAAAGAACGTCGCCGGATCGGTCTCCACGAGCATGTCGCGTTCCTCGAACGGGACCTTGAAGACCGGCGCGTCCTCCGACGGGCTCCAGAAAAGCCAGAGTTTTCCATGGGCCTTGAG
>CAZBOC010000363.1:0-2997 GCA_964493225.1 uncultured Caulobacterales bacterium
TGCCGTCCAGCCTCTTTCTGTCCTTTTTTCTCCTGTCCGGCGCGGCGGGGGCCCTGTTCTATATTGCGCTGAACCTGAGGGACACCGTTCTCCTGGTCGGCGCCTCGGGCGGGGTTTCCGGGCTTTTCGCGGCCACGCTGCGGATCATGCTCGGCGGGCGGGGGTATTTCGCGCCGGGCCCGACGCGGCTTGCGCCGCTCAGCGACAGGCGGCTCCTGATCTGGTCCGCATTAATCCTAGTGCTGAATTTCGTCTTTGCGGTTTACGGGTCGGTCTTCTCGCCGGGCGCGCCCAACGTCGCCTGGGAGGCGCATATGGGCGGCTTCGTGTTCGGCCTCCTCGCCTTTCCGTTGTTCGACAGGATGGCGCGCGCGGCCTGAACGGCCTGAACAGCCTGAACAGCCTGAATAGCGCCGGGGGAAATTCTGCGGGCCCATGCTGCGGCGCAGCGCGCGCGGCGCGTTGCCGAGGCCCGACATTGAGCGCAAGATAAACCTCCAGCAACGGTGGAGGCTATCCCATGAAGGTCGAGGAAATTCTTCGCTCCAAAGGCGCCGAGGTGTTCGCCGTCGCGGCCACGGAGCCCATTTCCCATGCCGTCGACGTGCTTGGCGAAAGGAGCATTGGCGCGGTTCTCGTTACCGACGGGGGCGAAAACGTGGCCGGCATCCTGTCCGAACGCGACATCGTTCGTATGCTGCGCACAAGGGGAGCGGACGTTCTGACGGCTCCGGTTTCAAGCTGCATGACGAAAGAGGTGTTCACCTGCACGCCGGAGACGAGCGTCGATGAACTTATGACGGAGATGACCCGCAAACGCATTCGGCACATGCCGGTCTTGCGCAACGGCGCGCTCGCCGGCGTCGTCTCCATCGGCGACGTCGTCAAGCGAAAGATCGAACAGACCGAGCACGAAGCGGCGGCGCTTAAGGAGTACATCGCTTCCTAGCGCGCCTGGCGGACGGTTGAAAAAAACGCGGCGCCCGAAGGCGCCGCGCATCATTATTATTCAAAAGAGTATCCGCTTACGGAGCGGTCGTTCCGCTGTCCTCCCCTGGAGGCGGCGGCGTGTCGTCCAGAACTTTCTTGCAGGTGTAAAGAAGCAGGGAGTAGCTTCCGGCCAACAGGTCGTCGCCGCCATTTCCAACCAGCGGCACAGCGTCAAGGGCGCCGTCGCCGTCGAAATCAACGGGGAAGAACTCATTCGGCGCGGAGACCTCGATGCGGTAGCGTCCTCTCGGCAACAGCGCGTCGAAGATTTCTGCATCGAAAAAGCTCTCGAAGCTCTGAAGATTGGAGGCGACGAGCGTCTGGCTGCCGTCGCGCTCGATGCGGTAGAGGCGAAGCTGGCCGAGAATGCCTTCTTCGAACGTCAGGCCGTTGCCGATGACGGAAATCAGCTCGGCGTTGACGAATTCGCCCTGCTTGACCGTGAAATCATAGGTGTCGACTTCGCCCTCAGCGGAAAGGTCGCCCTCGATGACCAGCCCGCGGGTGACAATGTCGGCCCCGGTGTTCTGTCCGTTTACGATGGTGTTGGGCACGTCGATCGGCGTGAGTTCGACGGCGCGCCGGCCCAGATTGTTATTGACGATGCCGGCCTCGGTGCGCACCCAGGTTTGCTCGGTCATGGCGAGACGCACGGCGGAGCGCTCGGAGAAATTCCGGTCCGTGATGGTCGAACCGGTCAGAGACAGGCCGACCGAGGCGCCAGTCGCCATGAGGTTCTGGACCGTTTCCGTACCGTTTACCGGGCCGTCGAAAACCGGCACGAAATCGAACGGCGAAGGCGTCCCCGTCGTCGGCAGCCCCTGTCCCGGAGGGCCGAAGGAGTTCTGGTGGCGCAGACCGAGATTGTGGGCGACTTCATGGGCCCCGGTGTTGGACGATTGGTTCACGACGGCCTGGGATAGAGCGAGCAGGATATTGCCGCTGAAGTCGCTGAGGCTGATGCCTGAGAACGCTTCAAAAAGGCCGCCGCTCGGGTCGAGCTGGACGAGGAAAGTCCAGAAGCTGGCGTCGGCGAAAGACGTGTCATTGCGGATCTGGTTCAGGAAATCGATGCCCTGGGCCTGGCCGAAGAGTATGCTGACGCCGCCGGTCGGCGTCACCGTAATGTTGCTGCCTTGGGAGCAGTCAAGGGGGGCGTCGTTGTCGCCGAAGCGTACTTCCGTGAAAACCGCGCCTGCGGGTGGCTGCGTCGTCGTAACTTCATAGTCGAAGTCCGCGAAGTCGCGTTCGATTCGCTCCGCAATCGTCGCGATTTCGTCGGGTGAGTAGACATAGTCGTCGAATATGCCGAACAACGTGCCGTCCGAGTTGCAAACGGGGAACGTCGGCTCGCCGCCCGCATCGAAATTAAGGTAAATCAGTTGCGCGTCGCGGCTGTCGCCAGCGTCATTGCCGATAATCGGGATGTCATCGTTATCGAAGGCCTGCATGGCGGCGTCGACGCTCGCCATGTATTGCTGGACGTCCTCGGTGGTCTCCAGGAACGGCGTGGCGCAGCCGAGGCAGTCCTCCGGTTCAATGCGATATTTGTCGATCACAAAGCCTTGGGCCGCTGTAAAGCTCGGGGCGGCCGAGGCGCGCGCGGCGATCGCCGCGCCGGCGACGAAACGCGATTTCAGTTTGGCTATCATTTCTCTCAGGTCTCCTACAAGATTTGCGGAACAGGCGAGACGCGATACCGCTCGTTTCGCGCCGGCTCCGCTTGTTCGGTCTACTGATCGAAGGATTTTGACGAGGCCCGCATCGGCGGGTTGAGCCCTCTCCCTCGAGAAAATGATCTCAATTTTTGTTAAGAATGTAAATTAACTCTTTGGCCCGCATGACGGGTGTTTGCAGCGCAAAAGCCGATCAGTGAGCGAATATTCACGATACGGCTGCGGGCCGCCGTGAAGAAATGGCTCGCATGTCGGGGAAGGGGGCGGCCCCGCGGGATGTTTGGCGCTCCGCATCGGGGCGCGGGTCCCGGGCGCGGGTCCCGGGCGAGGG
>CAZBOC010000364.1:0-2967 GCA_964493225.1 uncultured Caulobacterales bacterium
ACGATCGCGGAGGCCGGATTACCGGGGAGCCCGACGATGCGCGCGCGCCCCAATCGCCCGAACCAGGTCGGCTTGCCGGGTTTGACCGCGACCTTCTCGAAACAGATTTCTCCGCCTGCGGAGCGGAACGCGCTCTTCACGTAATCATGGTCGCCGACCGAGGCGCCGCCGACGGGCAGGACGATGTCCGCCTGGCGCGCGCGATCGAAAAATTCAGCTATTAATGCCGGCTCGTCCGGCGCGCGGCCGAGATAGTCCGGCGCGCCGCCCCAGGCGCGCGCCATCGCCTCGAGCGCATAGGGGTTGGAATTGATGATCTGTCCGGGGCCCGGTTCCGCGCCCGGTTCGATGAGTTCGTCGCCATTGGTGAAGATCGCGACCCGCGGTCGCCGCACGACGCGAACACGCGCGACATTCGCCGCCGCGAAAATAGAGCCGTGGATTTCATGGAGAACCTCGCCTTTCGATGCGAGACGGTCGCCTGCGGAAAAGTCGACGCCGGCCGGCCGGATGTTGGCGGCGCGGGGCTGGCGCGCCGCGATGACTATCCGATCGTCCGTTCGCGTCACGTCTTCCTGGATGACGACATGGTCGGCGCCCTCCGGAACGACGGCGCCGGTGAAAATCCGCACGGCTTCGCCTTCGCCGACGACGCCCGCGAAAGGCGCCCCGGCGGGCGCCAAGCCCATCAACTAGCGCCCCGCCCCCGCGCCCGCATCACCGAACCCCGCCCCCTAACCCTCCATCGCCGAGGCCGCGAACGGCGGCTGGGTCAGGCGAGCCGTCACGTCGTCCGCCGCGACGCGGCCCGCGAGTTCGCCGATCGAGACGGTCTCCGCCTCGAGCGGGCCCGCGTCCTCAAGGATCACGCGCAGGGCTTCCTCAACGCTCAGCATTCAGACGGTCTCGTCATCCGTGCGGCGGTAATCGCCGGATTTGCCGCCGGTCTTCTCGATCAGCGCCACCTCCGTGATGGTGATGGATTTATCGAGCGCCTTGGCCATGTCGTAGATCGTCAGGGCCGCGATCGCCGCCGCCGTCAGGGCTTCCATTTCGACGCCGGTCCGCGCCGTCGTCTTCACGCTCGCCGTCACGCGGAACGCATGGGCCGCATCGTCCGCCTCGACCGCGATCTTGACGCCTGAGAGGGGCAGAGGGTGGCAAAGCGGAATGAGATCGCTCGTCTTTTTCGCGCCCATGATCCCGGCGAGTTCGGCGACCTTGAGAACGTCGCCCTTCGGTCCGGCGCCGTCGCGCACGACGCGGTAGGCTTCGGGAGAAAAGCGAACGCGCGCGCGCGCGACGGCTGTCCTCGCGGTTTCGGATTTCTCCGCGACGTCGACCATCCGGGGACGGCCCTCATTGTCGAAATGGGTGAGATCGTCCGCCAGCGTCATGTCTCCTGGAGCCGCGGCATCAGCTCGACGAGATTGCAGGGCTTGTGGCGGGAATCGAGCTGATAGGCGATGACCTTGTCCCAGCCGTCCTTCACCGCGCCGTTCGAGCCCGGCAGGCAGAAGACGAACGTCCCCCGCGCGAGCCCCGCGCAGGCGCGCGACTGCAGCGTGGAGAGCCCGACGCTTTCGAAACTGACCTGGTGGAAGATCACCGAGAAGCCCTCGATTTCCTTCTCGAACAGCGGCCGGATCGCTTCCGGCGTGACGTCGCGCCCGGTGAGCCCCGTGCCCCCCGTCGTGACGACGGCGTCGACAAGCGGATCGTCGATCCAGTGTGAGACAGTTCCACGGATCTTTTCCGCATCGTCGGGAACGATCTGGCGATCAGCGAGGACGTGGCCCGCCGCCTCGATCCGCTGGGCGAGAATGTCGCCCGACGTGTCGCTTGCAAGGGAGCGCGTGTCGCTCACCGTCAGGACGGCGATGCGCACCGGGATGAATTCAAGCTCTTTGTTGATGCCGAACGCCACTGATCAGACCTCCGCTTTTGCAGGGCGCGCGTCGTCGTTCCGTCCCCCAGCCGACTTCCAGCGCGCCGCGTCTTGATAATCCGCATCGCGCGGATCGATCCAGGCCGCGCCGTCCGCTCTGATTTCCTTCTTCCAGAAAAGCGCCTCGGTCTTGAGGTAGTCCATCAGGAAATCCGCCGCTTCAAACGCCGCGCGCCGGTGGACGGCGCCCGCGCCGACGAAGACGATCGCCTCGCCCGGCGCCATCGCGCCGACGCGGTGCACGATCCGCGCGCCGACGAGCGACCAGCGCGCGCAGGCGGCCGCAGCGCTCTCCTTGATGCAGCGCTCCGTCACGCCCGGATAGTGCTCCAGATAAAGCGCGCGCACGGCGTCGGCCTGGTCGCCCGCCGCGGCGCGCACCCTGCCGAGAAAGCTGACGACGGCCCCGGCGTCGCCAAGCCCGCGCTCGAATTCGGCGAGTTCAAGCGCCGGATCGAAAGGCGCCTCCGCGATGCGGATCGAGGCGGCCTTCATCCGCCGCTCACCGGCGGGAGGAAGGCGACCTCGTCGTCGTCCTCGACGGTCGTCAGCATGCCGATCTCGCCGCCGATCTCGCCATTGACCGCGACGCGGACCGCCGTTCCGCGCAGGGCGGCCGCAAGCGCCGCGTCGCCGGTCGCCACCCGGTCGACAAGGGCGTCGACGGAAATGCGTTCGGCGCCGAGATTGACTGCGTGCTTGCGCTCGCCCGCAAGGTCCGCGAGCCTGCCGAAGAGAAGCACCTGCGCCATCGCTTCAGCCCCCCGTCACCGACATGTGCCGCGTCACCGCGGGCGCCGCGCCGCGCGCTGAGATGTCGAAGCCGTGGCGTTCAGGCTTTTTCATCATCGCAAGATCGAGGGCGGCGTCGAGCGCTCCCTGCGGCGCCGGCCCCCTCAGCGCCGCACGCAGATCGATCCGGTCGGCGTGGCCGAGGCACATGTAAATCTGGCCGGTGCAGGTCACGCGCACGCGGTTGCAGCCGTCGCAGAAATTGTTCGTCAGCGGCGTGATGAACC
>CAZBOC010000365.1:0-2966 GCA_964493225.1 uncultured Caulobacterales bacterium
GAGCGCAAGCAACTGCTCGCCGATCTCGTCGCTTTGCAATACAAGCGCGCCGACGCCGGCTTCGCGCGGGGCGCCTTCCGCGCGCGCGGCGACGTCATCGAGATTTTCCCCGCCCACTATGAAGACCGCGCCTGGCGCGTCTCCATGTTCGGCGACGAGGTCGAGGCGATCACCGAATTTGATCCGCTCACGGGACAATCGCAGGGCGAACTTGATCAGATCACGGTCTATGCGAACTCCCACTATGTGACGCCCCGCCCGACGCTCAACCAGGCGATGGAGGAGATCAAGAAGGAGCTGAACGCGACGCTCCCCGTCATGCGCGAAGAAGGCCGGCTCCTCGAGGCGCAACGCCTCGACCAGCGGGTGCAGTTCGATCTGGAGATGATGGCGGCGACGGGCTCCTGCAACGGGATCGAGAACTACTCGCGCTATCTGACGGGCCGCAAGCCCGGCGAGCCGCCGCCGACATTGTTCGAGTATCTGCCGGAAAACGCGCTTGTCTTCTGCGACGAAAGCCACGTCACCGTGCCCCAGATCGGCGCGATGTTCCGGGGCGACTTCAACCGTAAACGGACCTTGGCGGAATACGGCTTCCGGCTTCCCTCCTGCATGGACAACCGGCCCTTGAAATTCGAGGAGTGGGAGAAGATGCGCCCCCAGACGGTCCATGTCTCGGCGACGCCGGGCTCATGGGAGCTCGAACGCACCGGCGGGGTCTTCGTCGAACAGGTGATCCGCCCGACGGGCCTCGTCGATCCGGAGATCGAAGTGCGTCCCGTCACCGGCGACCAGACGAACCAGGTCGACGACGTCATCGCGGAATGCAAGGCGATCGCGAAGGAGGGCGGGCGCGTTCTCGTCACCACGCTGACGAAACGCATGGCCGAGGACCTGACCGAATACATGCATGAACAGGGCCTCAAGGTGCGCTACATGCACTCCGACATCGACACGCTGGAGCGGATCGAGATCATCCGGGATCTGCGGCTCGGCGCCTTCGACGTCCTTGTAGGGATCAATTTGCTCCGCGAGGGGCTCGACATTCCCGAATGCCGGCTCGTGGCGATCCTCGACGCCGACAAGGAAGGGTTCCTGCGGTCGGAGACCTCGCTCATCCAGACGATCGGGCGGGCGGCGCGGAACGTCGACGGGCGCGTTATTCTCTATGCGGACGGGGTCACCGGCTCCATGGAGCGGGCGATCGGCGAGACCGAGCGCCGCCGCGAAAAACAGCTCGCCCATAACAGGGAACACGGAATTACGCCGGCCTCCACGAAAGCCGCGATCGCCGACATCGCCGCTTCCGATGATGAAGGCGCCAAAGCCGCCGCCGGCCAGACCTTCGTCGGCCACCGCGGCGTCAGGGCGGCGAAGCCCGGCTCAGGCTTCGCCGAAGAGGCCGAGGCGTTCGCCGCGCCCGGCCACAATCTCGCGAAACATATCGAGCATCTGGAAAAGGACATGCGCGAGGCCGCCGCCAATCTGGAGTTCGAGGACGCCGCGCGCATCCGCGACGAGATCAAGCGCCTCCAGGAAGTCGACCTCGCCGTCGCCGACGACCCCCTCGCACGTCAATCCCAGATCGAGGCCCGCGTCGAGGAAGCCTCCGGCGGCCGGATCACGAAGTCGGAGGGCGCCGTGTCGACCACCCTGTCGAAACCGATAGGCGCCGCCAGGGCGCGGCGGCGGCGGAAGTAGTCTGACGCCGTCTTCGATGAGCGACGGGTCCGGATTTCAAGACATCTGGAAGGATGGCGAGAAAAATGAGCGCATCGGGATCGAAATCGCGACCCATCCTGAATCTGGCCACAATGTTCATCGCGCTCCCGCTCGCGGTCCACTTTCTCTTGGTGGTTTTCGCCGCCGTCGCACCGGAGCAAATCAAAGAATGAGCCTGGGCGCGCTGGATGATCGCGCTCTTTTCCCTCGCGCTCTCTGCCTTCAGCTTCCGCTGGTATTTCTACCACGATGTCGACAACGAGATTTCATTTCTTGTAATTGGTTTGAACGGCCTCTTTATGTTGGCGACGTTTGCGTTCATCCATCTTGCTTGCGGTCTCGTCTTCGCCGGAGGCGAAAAGGTCCCGAATGGTTATGCGCCTTCTATCGCCGACGCCATCTATTTTTCGGTCGTGACGTTTACGACGCTCGGTTACGGCGACTTTCAGCCCACGGAAAAGCTACGACTGTTTTCCGCCATCCAGGCGCTTTCTGGTTATATGTTCCTTGGCGCGACGGTCGCCATTGTCCATGACGCCGCGGCGATCGCCCGGGAGAAATCAGCAAACCACCGAGGCGATGCGGCTCGCGGACATTCCGGCGCCGCCTGCGCGCCCGCCGATGCAGAAAGCCCCGCACGAGGCGGGGCTCATCGCAAATCCGAAAAACGCGGCGCGGAGAGTTAGAAAAATTTGTCAACCATAATCACCGCACCTGCCAACAGCGCTAAGGCCGTAAGAACAGACACGAAAATCGACGCGCCCGGACGTTCTTCGAATGCGCTCCGCTCTAGCGCGTCTTGCATCTTCAAATCTCCTCAACAGCGATCAGATTAGCAGAAATCGCTGAAAAATCAAGGAATTTCAGTCTCTTCAGAATTAGCATCCGCCATAATTCATATGGTGACGACTGGCCCTCGCACAAGCCCTCGTCTGGTCCCCGGATAGCGGCGTCGACGCCTTTCCCGCGCATGCGCCATAAATCTTGCAATTTCCTTAACCTGATTGCGCGCCGCGTCTCCATTTGAGCCGGCGCGGGCCTTGCGGTACGACATCACCCGGTGAAAGAAAGCGCGCCATGACCGCCCATGACATCAAGACCTTCCTCGCGGCGCCCATCGGCGAGATCCTGCGCGCGCGCGGCGTTCTCTCGGAGGCGGACCTCGCCAAGGGCCTTGCGGTCCAGGCCGAAGTCGGCGGGCTCCTCGGCCAGGCGCTGACCCGGATCGGGGCGATCACCGAGGA
>CAZBOC010000366.1:0-2965 GCA_964493225.1 uncultured Caulobacterales bacterium
AAAAGTTCGCGACGGATGCGGGCTACGAGACCACGCTCGTCAGTTGCGTCGTTTCGTTCTTAGAGGACGGCCAAAATTTCAGCGCGCCGCTCTCGGAGGCCGCCGCCGCGCTGGGATACTCGGAGCGCGGTCTGCGCCGGAAATTGCAGGAATCTGGCACTTCCTATCGCACACTCATTGAGCAAGTCCTTGAGAGCCGCGCTCGACAAATGCTCTCTAAAACTGGCAAGCCTATCGCCACCGTCGCCCATGAGCTTGGCTACGAGACTGCTTCAAACTTCGCGCGCAGCTTCAAGCGATGGACGGGGGCTACACCAAAGGAATACCGCGAAAACTGGAAAACGCATCAAGAGAATGGTCAAAACTGAATGATCTTTGGCCGCGGAGGAGCTATTCGCAGAAAGTGGCTGTCGCCTATTCTTCAGCTAGGGTGAGGCGGTTCATTTCAGGGGTGCTGCCTTCGGCAAGGACGGCGTTCGGAGCAATTATCGAATGTTCAGTTCTGTCTTCGTCAACTCCCGTCCTGTTCAAGGCGTTTGACGTATGGCGAAATCGCAGTTGGTGTTTTTTGCCGCCGTTTTTGCTGTCGGCGCTATGGTTTTTTCCGGTTGCTCTAATCTCCGCTTGGCCAAGGCTGTAGCAGGCTATGAGCGTACGCTCGATAGGTATGCCCAGGCAGACGGAACGGTTACGGCGGTGACGAATGTTCGGCACGCCGACGGGCGGGACGCGTCTTTAATTTCAGCATTTTTTGGGCTGGACAACGGCCTGCCGGAACGCAACGCTGAGCGCGTGGCGTGCAAGGGGGCGGGCGGCGCAGACGGCATGCCGGTTATCTTTTCTCACGAGGTTGACATCAAATCGCTCGAGCCCGGCGATTTCAGGGTGACAACGGTCTCCGGCACTATTGGAGACGTGGTATGTCTCACGCTCGCGCCAGCGGATGACCCGGGCGAGCTACGCACCGCTTTGCTCGCTGGTGAGTATGGAAGCGTCGACGACCAGCCGGTGACGGTCAGCATCATCGGCAACATTCTATCGCTCGACGGCACTATAAATTTCAAAGGCGCCAGCATCGACGTCACGCCGCTTGAAGCCGGGCCGACGATCGTCTGGGCGGAAATTGTGCCGGAACCGCAGTGGGAGCTCGGCAAGGTCGCGACACCCCTGAATTGGGGCAGCGGAAGCAGATGCCCGATAGGCGCGCAGCAGGTCGTTCGCGTTGTCTGGGGCGGGGGCGTCACAAAGCCGGGCGGCGATGATGCCGACCACGCGGAACGGGACCTCTACAGTGTGACGGTCAGGGGCCCTGATGGGGCTGAAAGAGAGGTCAGGGCGTTCGCTCTCGCCGACCTCGGTGACGGCGACAATAACCACTTGCTTTGTCTCGATACGACAGACCCGGCGGTCGACGTGTCTTTTCCAGCCGGTCACCTGACCGATCCGCGTGAAGACTTGAATCCTGCTACCGCCATTACCATCACGCCGACGCAGCAGAACTAAAGGTTTCTGAAAATGAGCGGTGTTGTTGACGCCTTCTGGTCTTTCCGAAGCCCCTACTCTTATCTGGTCACGCCCGACCTTTTGCGACTGCGCAACGAGTATGAAATAGAGTTGCGTTTTCGGCCTGTATTGCCCATCGCCGTGCGCAGCAAGGCAACCTTGTTCACCGGCGATAAAAGCCGTGTACGATATATAATCATCGATGCGATGCGACGGGCTGAATTTCTTAGCATGAAAATGGGCTTTCCGTCTCCAGATCCAATTGTTCAGAATATGGAAACGTTCGAGGTCGCCGAAGAACAACCTTACATTTATCGGCTGACAGGCCTAGGCGTTGAAGCCGAGCGGCGCGGCAAAGGCGTCGACTTCGCCTATTACGTCTCGCATCTCATCTGGGCCGGTGAGCCGGGCTGGAACGAAGGCGACCGGCTAGCGCAGGCGACGGCGAAAGCGGGCCTTGATCTTGCCGACATGGAAGCCGCGATCGCCGCTAATGATCCAATGCCGGACATTGAAGCGAACCAGGCGGCGCTGGAAGCCGCCGGCGGATGGGGCGTGCCAACAATGGTCTTCAACGACGAGCCGTTCTTTGGGCAGGATCGGATCGATACCCTGCGCTGGCGGCTCGACAAGGTGGGCGTCCCAAGACGGCAACCATCGAGCGAACCCCACACTTCAAATTAAAGGCGCTTTCAAAATGAAAAAATGGATCCGTTTTTCCGTATATGTTCTTACATCCCTGTTTCTGTCGGGGACGTCGGTCATCGCTCAGGATGAGCGCCCCAATATTCTTCTCGTCCTCTTCGACGATGTTGGTTTTATGGGGTTTGGCGCTTACGGCAGTGATGCAAGGACGCCCAATATTGATGCGCTCGCTCAGGATGGGGTCATCCTCTCTCGCTATTATACATCCCCATTCTGCGGGCCCAGCCGCGCCATGTTGATGACGGGCATGGACAATCATCAGGTTGGAATGGGCACGCTCGTGGAAACAGTCACGAAGGAGATGCGCGCCTTCCCCGGGTATTCGATGACTTGGGACGCGAGGCAAAAGACAATCGGCACTCTTTTATCGGGCGCCGGCTATCAGACTTATGTCGCCGGAAAGTGGGGAATCGGCGAGATCGGCGCCAATCTGCCGAATAAATTCGGCTTTGATCGGTCTTACGTGATGGACGCCACCGGCGGCGGCAATTACGACGCGCAGCCTTATCTCCCGGGATCTCATGCGGTGAGTTGGTTCGAAGACGGCGCGCCCGTCGAGTTGTCGGACGACCATTATTCTTCGAAGACGTTGGTTGACAAGCTGATAAGCTATATTGACGACGGCGCTGCGGATCGTCCCTTCTTCGGATATTTATCTCTGCAGGCGTTGCATATGCCGATCCAGGTCTCTGCAGAATACACCGACCGCTATAACGGCGTGTTCGATGCTGGCTGGGACGTCATGCGCGAAGAGAGG
>CAZBOC010000367.1:0-2955 GCA_964493225.1 uncultured Caulobacterales bacterium
GGACACGGGGGTTGGCGGCCGGCTCTCCTCGGCGATCTGGCGCGGGGTGGAATATCTCTATCTCGCTTCCGGGCCGTTCATTGCGCGCATGATCTATCGCGACGAGCGTCTGGCAAAGGACGAAACATGGGGGCCTGTCCGCTATGTTCGCAAAGGCGAGCGCCCGGGAACGGCCCCTGTTCCTTTCGGCGGTTATGTTCTCATACAGAATAATGGGACGCCCGTATCGACCCCGTTGCGGCTCACGGCGTTATCGCAGGACGACGCATCGCGCCAATTCGACATTGCGCCCTTCGATGGTGTCGCTGGGATGTCCTTCATACCCTCGAAGCCGACGGCGGATTGGGAAAACCAACGGGTTTATGTTGTCGACGGGTATGGCGGCGCGGCGGCGCTCCAGTTTAACGACAGTGAGGGCTTTTCGCTCGCATGGCGCGCGCCGGATCGATCGCTTGCGTTTACCGCTCTCGCTGGACCGTCGGAAAGTCGCGTTTTCGCCATGACATCAATGCAAGACCCGAAACCTTCCGAGACCGGATGGCTTAATTACGAGCGCGAACAAATCACATGGCGAGACGCTGACACCGGCGCCGAGATTGCGCGCACGGAGGATCTGCCGCCGGGCCCGGGCCTTCATATCGCGCCCGGACATGACGGCGCGTACTTTTACGTATCGTTCGAAGGCGTGCACAAAATCCGATTTCACGCGGATAAAGATCAATCCAGATCGCCCAAAGACGAGTGACGCCAACGGCCCGAAATTCTGGCTCATCAAAATTCCGGACTTCCGCGCATTAGCGCGGGCGCCCCCCCCGTTGGTTTTTGGCGCGCTCGCCAACGGTCCAAGGGTCTTTCCTGTGGGCCGTTGGTATTATGGTTCCGGCTCTTAAACTCGCCGCAAAGCGGTCGCTCGCCCGGTTTGAAACGATTTCGCCCATTAGCGACTTTCAAGCGTCCCCGCTGCATCCTTCCGCGCAGGGAAGTTCGCAGATCCCTTGCGTCTCAAGTAAACCGCGCGACCACGTCCTTGTAGGAGCGCGACAGCTTTAACTCCGCGCCGTTTTCGAGGATCAGAAAGTACTCCCCGTTCGAGTGGGGGTGGAGTTCCTTGACCTTCGCCACATTGACGATCGCCGAGCGATGCACGCGCTGAAAGCGGGCGGGGTCGAGGCGCTGTTGCAGCGTCTTCATCGTCTCGCGGATGATATGCGTCTTGCCGCCGGCGTGGATGCACATGTAATCGCCGGCCGCGTCGATCCACTCGATATCGTCCGCATTGAGAACGACGACTTTGGAGCCGTCCTTGAAGGATATCCGCTCGGCATACCGCTCTTTTTCCGTCCAGCCGGGATCCTCGATCAGATCCTTGATCTTGTCGCGTTCGTCGTCGCTCAGGGAGGCGAGAAGCTCGACAAGGCGGGACTCCCGGCTCGCCGCCGCGCGGGATTTCAGGGCCTCGCGCGCGCGGTGGATCGCATCTTTCAGCCGCTCCTCGTCGACCGGCTTGACGAGATAATCAAGGGCGTTCGCCTCGAAGGCGTCGATCGCGTATTTGTCGTAGGCCGTCACGAAGATAATGAGCGGCGCCGGTCCGCCCAGGAGCGCGCGCACGACGCCGAACCCGTCAAGCCCCGGCATCTGGATGTCGAGAAAGACAAGGTCGGGGGCGAGCTCCTTGATTTTCCGGGCGGCTTCTCGGCCGTTCGTGCTTTCGCCGACGATCTCGATCTCGACGAATTCGTCCAGACGCAGCTTCATCCCGCGCAGGGCGAGGGGCTCGTCGTCGACGATCATGACGCGAATTTTCTCCGGATCGCTCATGGCGCGCCTCCCGGTTGATTTTTTCTGGTCTCGAACGGCAACTTCATGGCCACGCAAAAGCCGGTCGGCTCGGCGCGCGACACTTCAAAGGCGCATGCGTCGCCGTAAAGATATTGAAGCCGCTCGCGCATGTTTATCAGGCCGAGCCCGTGGCGGCTCTTGCGTTCCTTCAGCAGCGCTTGAGGGTCGCTCGGCGCGTCCGGACCGTTGTCGCACACCGAAAGGCGAAGGACGCCGCCGTCGCGCTTCGCCTTGATCGTGATCTCGCCGCCCGCCTCCATGGCGGCGATGGCGTATTTGATGGCGTTCTCGATCGCGGGCTGCAGGATCAGCGAGGGCACGAGCGCTTCGCGCGTTCCCTCGTCGATTTCCTTGCGGAAGGAAAGGCGCGGGCCAAAGCGCGTGTGTTCGATATTAAGATAGAGATCAAGGGCGCGCAATTCTTCCGCAAGCGTTGTTTTCTGCAACGGGTCGCTGTCGAGGGAGTAGCGCAGGAAGGAGGAGAGCTGGGTCAGCATCTCGTTCGCCTGGCGGCCGTCCTTTTCGAGGACCAGGGTCGATATGGCGTTCAGCGTGTTGAACAGAAAATGGGGATTGAGCTGATAGCGGAGCATTTTCAGCTGCGCCTGATCGGCGAGGCGGGCCGACTGGAGCGAGCGCTCGGTCTCGTTGCGCAGCCTCAGGTAATAATTGATGCCGAAATAAAATCCGGCCCAGGACATAAGGAGGAAGAGATTGACCGGCATGTCCGGCAGCAGAATGAGAATGAAATTTTCCGTCCCCATCAATTGACCGCGGTTCGCCATCCACCTGTCGCCGAAAATCTGCGTGATCGCCTGGGCCTTTATGGCGGCCATGGCGACGGTCATGACGAGCGTCATGACGCCGGCTATCAAGAGCATGGGGATCGGGTCCTGGCGGCGCGCGAAACGGTAGACCGGCCTCAGGAGGATGCTGGTCGTCAGAAACCCGATCAGCGCCGAGGCTGCGGAATAGGTCAGCGATTCCGGCGTGCGGCCCGCGAGCAAGGTGGAAACGCTGAAGACGTGAAGAAAGAAGAAGCCGAGCCAGCCTGCAGACTGCAGGATCCAGAACATCCGGTCCTTGTCGGCGAAGAACCAGTTCATGGCGCGG
>CAZBOC010000368.1:0-2949 GCA_964493225.1 uncultured Caulobacterales bacterium
CGGCGCCGAAGGGGTTCTGCGTCGGGGCGAGCGTCGAGGGCGCCTTCGGCAGGCCGGCGAGCATGACCGCTTCGGAAAGCGTGACGTCCCGGGCGGACTTCCCAAAATATGTCTTCGCCGCGCTCTCGATGCCATAGGCGCCGGCGCCGAGATAAATCCGGTTGAGGTAAAGCGAGAGGATCTCATCTTTCTGGTAGCGACCTTCAATCCAAAAGGCGAGGAGCGCTTCGCGGATCTTGCGGGTGTAGGTTTGCTCCGGCGACAGAAAGAGGTTCTTCGCCAGCTGCTGGGTAATGGTCGAGCCGCCCTCGACGACGCCGCCGGAGCGCAGATTGGTGACCAGCGCGCGCGCGGTGCCGCGCAGGTCGACGCCGTGGTGGGTGTAGAAGCGGCGGTCCTCGGTCGCGAGGAACGCCTTGACGAGATAGTCCGGGAGCTCTTCGACGGCGACGGCCTCGCCGTAGCGCGCGCCGCGGGCGGCGATCTCCTCGCCGTTGCGGTCATGGACGACGATCGAGGGCAGGCGGTTGACGGCCCAGAGGTCCGCGCCTTCCTGTTCGCGCGGGGCGAAATGGAGAAAGGCGGCGGCGAGGCCGGCCATGGCGGCGAGCGATCCGAGCGACACGGTCAGGTTCGCGAGGTGGCCGAGGAGGGTCTCCTTGCGGGCGGGCCCCCCGACGCCAGAGCCGACGCCGGAGCCGACGCCGGAGCCGCCGCCGCGCGCACGCTTCGCGGCGGCTTTCCTCTTCCGCGCGCCCGCATAGCGGACGCCGGATTTCGCGGCGACCTGAACGCCGCCCGGCGCCGCGCGCTTGCGCGCTCCGGGCGCCGCGGGCTTCGCCGATCGCGGTGTTTTCGGCGTTCGTTTGAGCACCGGGTGTTTTGCGGCCTCCTCGATGCGTCGGTTGACCTGGCTGCGGAACGCGGCCGCGCCCCTGAGCGCGCGCTTGCGCACGCGCCCGCCCGCCCGCTTCAGGGCGCGGCCGATTTTCGTAACTCTGTCATTTCTGGTCATGGTCCCGTAACGCTATGGCGACGGTGTCGTCTCTAGGCCATAACATGGCCTCAGCATGGCGCGAAGCGGGGAAAAAATGGGCGGCCGCAACGGAAAAGGCGCGAGATTCTGGGAGACCAAGAGCCTCGGCGAAATGACGCCCGCCGAATGGGAGGCGCTTTGCGACGGCTGCGGGCGCTGCTGCGTTTACGTTCTTCACAATGAAGAGACCGGCGACGTTTTCGAGACGGACGTCGCCTGCCGGCTGTTCGACGCGAATGCCCGGCGCTGCCGGGATTATGAAAACCGGACGGCGCGCGTGCCCGACTGCCTCGCGCTGACGCCGGAGAACGCCGGCGCCTACTCCTGGATGCCGGAGAGTTGCGCCTATCGCCGCCTTGCGAACGGGGAGGGGCTCGCCGACTGGCATCCGCTCGTCTCCGGCGACGCTCAGAGCGTCGCGCGCGCCGGCGTCGCCGTCTCGCCCGACCTCGCCTCGGAGGAGGACATCGACGAGGAGATGCTGGAGGCGCGGATCACGAGAGCGCGCGGAAGGGCGAAGAGGGGCGCGGGGGGGCGTTCCGTTCCGAAACCACGACCCCGGAAGACCTCGGTCGCCGCGACCGGCCCTTCGCGTCCTCGCTGACGGCGAATGGTCTGCGCGCCCTGCGGGGGGAGGGGGGCGACGCCGGCCCCCTCGGAGAAGCGGACCGCCGGCCTCAGAACGCAGGTTCGTTCAGTTCCAGGAATTTCAGGTAATAGCGGTCGGCGAGGTCGTTCATGCCCCAGCCCGTGGCGTGGCGGTCGAACTCGCCGTCCTGGCGATAGTCCTCCACGTCGAGGATCCCGCGCCATTCGATGAAGCCGGTCTGGAAGTCGACGACCTGCTTCAGCGCTTCGCGGTGAATATCCGCATAAAGATATTTTGGGTTGATGTTGGCGAAGAGGATCGCGCTCGTCGTGTTGATGAGTTCGCTGGCGTAGAGCGCGCCGATGAAGGCTCTCAGCTTGGCGGCGTATTCGTCCGCTGTTTCGACCGGGAAGACGTCGCGATTGAAATTCGCGGCTCCCTGGCTGACGAGCACGACGTCGTAAACTGCGCCGTCCGGCAGCGCGAGCGAGGCGTCGCCGTCGGGCGCGAAGATTTCCTCGCCGAGAGACGCGCCGAAGGGCGCCGCGGAGCGGTCGCTTTCCCAGCCGTTCTCCTGCAGGACCGCCTCGGGGAGGAAGTATTCGATCCGGCGGCCCGATTCGGTCAGAAGCGTGATGTCGACATTTCGGCCGAGGTCGTCATGGACGCGTTGCGCAAAAACGTAGGCGATGTTGTTCGCCGGCCGCGTGCCCTTCTGGTTCAGCGAAAAGGGAACCGCGCCGAGCTCGGCGGTTCCGAACGATTTCTTCATGTAATTCCAGGCGCGGATTTCGGGGATCGCCGGATACTGCCACCGGTCCACCGAAGGGCCATAGCGGCCTTCCATGTTCGACTGGCCGACAGCCAGCACGCGCAGGGTCTCTTGCGCGTTCGCGCCGAAAGACGGGACGAAAAACGCGGCCGCGCCCGCAAGGAACGCGCCTAACGCCGAACGCGCCCCGCGTCCCGCAAGGCGAGGCCGCCGCGCTCCGCCGCCCGCGCGCGGGCGCGCCACGTCGCAGCGGTTGCGGCCAACATGGCCGATCGGCGCTTTTCTCGTTTGGCGCGAAAACATGGCGTAGCGCTCCCGTTCCCTCTCGCGTCGCCCCCTACACTGTCGAGAATTAGTGAACACAATATGAATTGCGTCGCAAGCGACCTGCGATCGCGGAAATTTGATTGCGGTCGTTGCGACAGGCCTGAACGGCGACGGCCGCGCGCCCCCGCCGGCGCCCGCGTTCAGGGCCGCGGCTGTACAAGTCGTGGGAGACTTATCTTCCCCCCTCCGGCGCGGGCCTATTCTCCCCTCCGTAGCGTGATGAAC
>CAZBOC010000369.1:0-2933 GCA_964493225.1 uncultured Caulobacterales bacterium
TGACCGGATCCGAACCCGGCAAAGGCTCGTCCAAGAGCACCGTCGGAAACATCAGCCGGTTTTCATAGGCGCCAAATCTGACGGGAAATCCGATTCCGGCCGAGACGCCAGCCCAGCCATCCGGCTCGGACACCGTCATCTCCGCGCGCGACGCGACCTGCGGCGCATTGAGCAGTTTCTTAAGCAACTCATCAGATGCGACTAGGGCGAAGCCGGATATGAAATATGCGATCTCTTCCATCGCGAATCTGGAGCGCAAGCGGACCGCCGTTTCACCACGTTCCGTCCCGCCTTGATCGCCAAGGACCGCAAAGTCGACGGATGGAAAAGACAAAGAAAAAAAGCGGCTCATAACATCGAGCGCATCCTTTAATGTTGATGCGGTCATCGCAGCGTAAGCCGGCAGACCGATATAATTCGCATCGAAGCATTTTCCGAGCCGGGCCACGAGATGCGGGTCGCCCGTCTGTTCCATCGCATTCACGGTGAGGCGGCGAAGCGACGAGAACGCAAAACGGCAATTAGGATCCCTCAAATGCTCTTCCGTCAGCCCGGTGCCGTCCAGCAGCGCCCCGACATCATGGCCTTGTTTGCGGAGCGTGCGTACGACAAAGCCGGGGTAGTGCATCGGCAGCGCTGGGTCATCTATGGTGAACGTCTTTATCGTCATTAATCAAAGCCCCGTATCTCTCGGTTCATCCTGCACGACATACAAAACGATTTGTCGACCGAGCAATGCCTGAACGCTAGCTCTGATTGCCGCTGGATACAGCGCGCGCTGGAGCTCCGCACGGCAGGCGAAGGCTGGTGAACAAATATTCTCCATACATCTGCACGATGATGTTTTACGGGTGAGGCGAAGCGCGCCAGCATACGCCACGAGTGGCAGGCAAAGATAAGGGGCATGCTTTTGCCAGCAACTAAACAAAACAATTTCGCCCTCGCCGTCGTTGCGGCCCTGCTCAGCGTTTCGTCCGCCTGGGCGCAATCGACAGGCGGGGTTACCGGCCCAAAGATCAAGGAAGACGACCGGTCGGTTGAGTACCGGATTGCCTATGCGCCAGATCGCGGCGTCTACACCAATCGGTTCCATTATCAGCAGGCCCTCAGCGACCGGTTCCGTCTGCGCGCAATCGCTGTGCAGGAATATGGCAATCCGCGCTTCGATTTTATCAGCCTGACCCTCCAGGCCCATTATCAGGTGGTGAAGCGCAAGCGCGGCTGGAACGCTGGTTTCCAGTTTCAGGGCGTTATCCCGGATGGCGACAGTGGACCAGGCCTTGCGCGCGTCGCTTTCGCGAACAGCCTCGATGTGGGTCAGGCCTGGGAATTGCGGCTCGCCGGCTATGCCGCTCGCCAGTTCGGCGATGCCGCGCGATCAGGCGCTTTGTTGGAAACACGCTCTGAGGCGACCTTTGCGCTCGGCGCTTCGACCCGTTTCGGCGCGCAGAGCTTCAACGTTTGGGGCGCCGCGGCAGACTTCGCGCCGCTAGGTCGACAAAACCATTCAGCCGGCCCGGTATTCCGCGCGGTCTTATCAGAGGCAGTCGCCATCGAGACAAGCGTACCGATCGGCCTGACCGGCGCCGCGCCTGATGTGACATTGCGATTAAATGTGATTGCGGAATTCTGAGTCTCATAAGGTTGGACGCAACGTCGCCTTATGGAAGGTGAACAAGGCGTGTTACTCCGAAGCTAACTGACGTCGACTGACGTGACGCCCCTGTTGCCACGAATTGCATTTCCAAGCCGCAGGGGCCGGACGAAAGGCGGCGTCCGAACCGATCATGAGTTGCCGTGAATTCAAGCTCCAGTTCTACCGCCTTATCTAAGACGGCGTGGGATTATGCGAGGTCCGACGGCGACCGTTTGTAGACCGCCAGGCGGCCATGAAAATTCAACGTCTTAACTAACGTTGGGTATCCAGTTTGGGTCACAAGATCTCAATAAACGACCTCACGCGACTTTTTTGGCGGAACGCCTTTTGGCGGCTTTCTTTACCGGCGCCCGGGCCGCCAGAGTGGAAACGACGATTTGGGGCTTTCGATCCACCATTGAAAGAAGCACGCGCGCTGGCCCGTCCGGACGCCGCCTCCCCTGCTCCCAGTTTCTGAGCGTTGGGAGCTTTACAGCAATCATGTTGGCGAATTCTGTTTGCGAGAGCTTTGTCTTCCTACGGATTGCCGCAACATCAATTTCATCGGGAATATGCTCAATCAGACCATCGACATCTTTTCCGGCAGCATGATCGCGCGCCTGTTCAAGGCCCGACATGACACGCGCCGCAACACTCTTACGCTTAGCCATTTTGTCGTTCCTTCCACAATTCGTTTATCTCAGCGGTCAACTGCCTGAACGCTTTCTTGTCCGCTTCCGAGAAGTTCGCGCGTTCACCCTTGCTCAACATCGCCAGAAGATAGACAGGTATGTCATTACTGATATGGACGGTGATAATCCGGTAACCTCCCGACTTTCCTTTTCCTCTTCCAGCGACTCGAACTTTTCGAACGCCTCCCGTATTTTTGACCAAATCCCCACCATCAGGATCGCTGGCGACAGCGTTCACAATCGCTAACCGTTCAGCCTCCGATACTTTGCAGTGTCGCGCATCGCTCAGGTAAGCCGGCGTTTCAACAACCGTGTGGAGTTCAGTCATGACTATATATGCGCCATTGGCGCACTACGTCAATGGCGCATCCTATGTTTTTTGGGCGAAATCCTACTTTTTGCGATCTTATTGCGCGATCCTGACTGCTCAAAGTCGCTTATCTCTATTCGCCGATGCGGCACTGTTGAACTCAATAAGTTCACGGCAATCGTCTTCTAGGTTTGACAAATAGGCCCTAGACGAAATAAATTATTCATTGAAGATCAATGTAGTGGTGGGCCCGGAGGGACTCGAACCCCCAACCTAGCGGTTATGAGTCGATTTT
>CAZBOC010000370.1:0-2920 GCA_964493225.1 uncultured Caulobacterales bacterium
GCGCCCATAACCCCCATCCGTATACGAACGCCGCCGGCGCCGCGCGCCGGCGCGCGGCGCTCCAGGCCTATTACGAATGGATGCCCGTGCGCGAGCCCGAGCCCGGCCGCGCGCCCGAGGCCCTCTTCAGGTCCTATTCCTACGGAAACCTTCTGACCCTCGCAGCGCTGGAGACGCGGCTGATGGCGAGGGGCAGGCAGCTGGAATATTCCGAAATCGTCCCGACGCTGAAGACCCCGGAGGACATCGCCCGCTTCCGCGACCAGGTCCTGTGGGACCAGTCCCGCGAGATGATGGGCGCGGCGCAGCTCGACTACATGGACCGCGCTTTCCGCCAGTCGGTGGCCGCCGGCCAGCCCTGGCGCGTCGTGGCCAACCAGATTCTGATGGCGGAAGTCATCGCCCCGAACCTCGAGCCGCATCTCGACGAAGAGGACATCGCCGCCCTCGAGAAGGACTGGAGCGAGGCGCGCGCCTTCGTCGAGTTTTCAAAGCTCGGCCTGCCCGCCAATCTCGACGCCTGGGACGGCTATCCGGCCGCGCGCGAGCGATTCTACGACCTTGTCCGGGGCGCGGGGTCCGACGGCCTCATCGTCGTCACGGGCGACACGCACACCTGGTGGGCGAACGAGCTGACCGCCCGCGACGGCCAGCTCATGGGCGTCGAATTCGGCGTCAATTCCGTCACTTCTCCCTCCCCTTACGGAGCGTCCTTCCTCGGCGGCAAGGGCGCCGACTACGCGCTCCTGACCAACCGGGACAATCCGGCCGTGCGCTACGTTTCCGGCGAAGACCACGGCTATATCGCGCTCACCGTGGAGCGCGAACGCGCCCGCGCCGAGTTTATGGCGGTGGATACCGTGGAATCGACCGCGTACAATGCTTTCCGCAAGGCGTCCTTCGATATCGCGCGGACGGACGAGGCGGTCGAATTCGACGGAAAAAAGGGCCTCGGCTTCAAGGAGCGGGTGCTGTTCTAGAGCGAAACGGCGAGGCGCCTGAAGCCGGCCGCGGCCCCATCCGACCCTTGAGCGTTGCGGGATGTTCGCTCCGGATCGCACAGCGCCGTTGCGGCCGGCGACCCGAAGCGCGTTCAGGCGCCGCCCCGGCGACCAGGGGTTTCGCGTAAGGAACCGGACGAAACATGGCGGCGCCGAGGAAAGACAGGTTTGAATCGCTCGACGTCCTGAGGGGAGTCGCCGTTCTCGGCATCTTCGCCGTCAACGTTCTGGCGATGGGCTTTCCCTGGACCGTCCTGTCGAATCCGACTGTGTTCGCGCAATTCCACGAAGCCGGCGGGCGGTTCTGGCACACGGTCTCGGCGACGTTTTTCCAGTTCAAGTTCATCACGCTATTTTCCGCGATGTTCGGGGCCGGGATGGTCTTGATGCTCGGCGGGGAACGCGACGAGACGTCGGCCTCGGCCGAGACCGCGCTCCACCGACGGCGCATGGGCTGGCTTTTCGTCATCGGCATGATCCATTGCCACCTCATCTGGTACGGCGACATTCTCGTTCCCTATGCGATCGCCGGCCTGATCGTCGTCGGAGCGCGCTTCTGGCCCGTCCGCCGACTGATCGGCGTCGGCGCGCTCCTCATTACGGCGAACTTCGCGCTCTTCGCCATGGAGGACATCGGCGTGCGGATGATGGACCCGGCGGAGCGCGCCGAGCTCCAGGCGGAGATCTGGTCGCCGCCGCCGCAGGCGATCGAGGAGGACCTCGACCTTTACCGCGGGAATTTCATCGAGCGTCTGCCCGGCGCCGCCGGCCAGTCTTTGCTCGCCCAATCCGCACAGACCTTCTTTCTTGGCGCACGGACCGTCGGGCTCATGATGCTGGGCATGGCCGCCTACAAATCGGGCTTTCTGACGCTTGGCTGGCCGGGCCGTCGCTATCTGGCGCTCGGGGGCCCGGCGGCGCTTGCGGGCGCGGCGGGCTCGCTCTGGGGGGCGCGCCACAACCTCCTCGTCGACTTCGACATGGCGCGGGTTTTCGCCGGCGAGGCGGCGCTTTACTGGGCGAGCCTCCTCCAGGCGTTCGGCTACGCCGCCCTCGTCATGGCCGCCTGCACCGCGCCGGTTCTGGCGAAATGGCGCGCGCCGTTCGCCGCCGCCGGACGCATGGCGCTCACGAACTATCTCGCCTCATCAATAATTGGTGTTCTGATCTTTTACGGTCCGCCGGGTCTCGGCCTGATCGGAACCTTCAGCTTCCCTGAACTGGCGCTCACCGTCGCCGCGGTCTGGACTTTCATCCTCGCCTGGTCGCCCTTGTGGCTCGCCCGCTTCCGGTTCGGCCCGGCCGAATGGCTCTGGCGCTCGCTGACCTATGGCGAAATGCAGCCGATGGGACGCGGCGCCGGGGCGATGAACGCCCGCCCGCAGCGCGGTCCCTAGCCGACCGGCGGCATCAGGCCCGGCGCCGTTTCGATGTTCAGCTGACCCGTAAGACCAGCCTCCCGGTGAACGGCGATCTCGGCGTATTCGGGCGACGTCGCCATCTCGGCGAGCGCCTTGCGCGCCGGATAATAAGCGAGCGCCACCTGGTCCCAGAGCGGGGAGCATCGCCCCAGCTGCAGGAACGAGACGTCACCGGAATAAATGATCCGCCCGCCATGTTTCTCGACGAGCGGCGCGACGCCCGCGCCATAGAGGGCGTAGGCCTCGCGCCCGGAGAGATCGCTCTCCCGCCCGTCCGGGTACTGAGCCCTTTCACGGAACTTCAGAAGGTTCACCATGACGACAGCGTCGTCAGGCCCCGCGCCGGCCATGGCCTCCGCCATGGCCTTCATTTGATCCGTGCTCGGCTGAACGGCGTTCTCGAATGTTCCGCTCATCGGGCTCAGGCGACCTCGAAGAGGCCAGCCGCGCCCATGCCGCCGCCGACGCACATGGTGCAGACGACGTATTTCGCGCCGC
>CAZBOC010000371.1:0-2916 GCA_964493225.1 uncultured Caulobacterales bacterium
AGGTCTCTGAGCGCCGCTCGCCCGACGCGATCACCGACATGCTGATCGTCTATCTCCCCGAGAAGTCGCGCAGGGCCTTTTCGGCGATGGCGGGGCCGGCGGCCAGGCCGCAACGTTTCGCCGCGGACGCGGGCTCGCCATGATCGCTCCGCGTCGCGGCCCGCGCGGGTCCCCAAAGACGGACCGGTCGACGCGCGGCCAGATCGGCGGCGCGTCGCGGACCAGCGGATGGCTCGTCACCTACGCCGATCTCATGACGATCCTCGTCTGCTTTTTCGTGCTGATCGTCTCCTACTCCATTCAGGACCGGGTCAAGATGGAGGTCGTCGCCGGCTCCATGCGCGACGCGTTCGGCGTCGCCGAGGAACGCCGCTTCGCCGGCGACTTCAAGCTCGACGGCACGCCGGAGGAGCGCCAGCCCGGCAACATCCGCCCGACGCCGAGCCCGAGCGCGAACGCCATCGCCGAGACGCTCACCGCCCGTCCCGCCGCCGGGGCCGACGGCCATGACGGCGCTTTCGACCGCGCAGACGCCGACCGGCGACGTTTCGAGGAGACGCGCAACGCCTTTCGCGCGGCGATCCTCGCCCATCCGCTCCTCAAGGATGCAAGCGAGGCGATCACGATCAGTCTCGCCCAGGAAGGCCTGCAGGTGATCCTCGCCGACGCCGACGGCGCGCCGATGTTCGCAAGCGGCGCCTCGACGCCGACGCCGCGCGCGCGCGCCCTGATCGAAGAACTGACAAGCGTCGTCGCGCCGCTCGCCAATCGCATCGTCATCGAGGGACACGCCGACGCGACCGGCGCGGGGAGCTATTCTCCCTTCGAACTGACGGCCGCCCGGGCCAACGCCGCCCGGCGCATCATGGAAGGGGCCGGCCTCGCGCCCGATCGGATCGCCGGCGTCGTCGGGCGGGGCGCGGCCGCCCCGCTTTATCCCGAAGATCCCTTCGCAGCGGGCAACCGCCGCATCGAGATCCGTCTCGAGCCGGCCGCGCCGCTTCTGCCGCCGGCGCGCTCGCTGTAGCCGACGCCCCCCGTGAAAGACCTCGCCCTTCCGCGACGGGGCCCGCATCAAGTATTCGTGACGTAACTCGACGCTTTCCGGCGGCCGGCGGGCGAATCTTGGACGATCCAAGGGGCCCGCCGCGCGAGCGGGGACAGATTCGACCACGCGCGGCTTTCCCGTCCCGTCCGATTTCGTCCGCAGCGCCGTTGCATCCATGCAACGCGTCTTTACCCTCGCCCAAGCCTGCTTTAAGCCGAATGCGGCGAAAAAGTGAAACAATTCGACGCCGTTCGACGGGTATCGGCGCTGGGCTGCGGGGCTGGCTTTTGTGGGGATTGCAACCGAGGGGCGAATATTCTGCGACTTGACGCAGTCTTATTCGGCGAAGGGCGGCGGGGTCAGAACGTTTCTCTCCGAGAAGCGCAAGCATCTGATCGCGCAGACCGGCGCGCATCACTGTCTCATCATTCCGGGTCGGGAAGACCGCGTGGTTCGAGAGAAACGCTGGACGCGGATCGAGATCGCATCGCCAAAGGTGCCGGGTTCGCCGAATTATCGCCTTCTCCTGCGTTCCGGCGCGGTGATGCGAGCGCTGAAGGGTATCCAGCCCGACGTTGTCGAGTGCCATGACGCCTATAACCTGCCCTGGGCCGCCTTGCGCCACCGCGCGCATTTTCAGCGTACGGTTTTGATCGCAGGTTACCATACGGATTTTCCGAGCGTTTACGTCGAGCGCTTCGGAAAGCGCTATTTCGGCGCCGGCGCCGCGGCGCGCCTCAAGGGCGTTTCCTACAAATACGCCGCCAATCTCTATCGCCGCTTCGACAGCTTCTACACGATGACGCAAAGCGCGGCGGAACATTTCGCCTCCTTTGCGATACCGGGCATCAACATCATGACCCTCGGAGCAGACATGGCCTGCTTCAATCCCGACAAGCGCTCGGACGATCTGCGATCGGCGTTGCGGATGGACGCCGACGCTCCCCTGTTGATTTATGTCGGGCGGATCGACCGGGAGAGGAAGCCGCGCGTCGTGGTGGACGCCTTCAAGCGCCTGCCGCGCCACTGGAACGCCGGCCTCGTGATGATCGGCGACGGCAACGAACGCGCAGCCCTCGAGCACGAATGCGAGGGCTTCAACGCCCATTTCCCAGGCTTCGTGGCCGATCGCGAAGAACTGGCGCGGTATCTCGCCTCCTCGGACATCTATGTCTCGGCGATGGAGAACGAGACCTTCGGCATTTCCGTAATCGAGGCGCAGGCCTCCGGCCTGCCGGTTGTCGGCGTGAAAGCCGGCGCGATGATCGACCGCGTGCCCTCGCCCCTCGGGCGTCTCGGGGCGCCGGGCGATTCGGAGGAAATGGCCGAGAACATCGCCGCCGTCTGGATGAACCGGCTCGCCCGCGTGGGCGACCGCGCCCGCCTTCATGTGCAGGAGAAATTCTCCTGGCGGGCGACGTTCGAAAAACTCTTCGACGAGATCTATCCGGCCGCGCTCATGAAGCGCGAACTCGCCCTTGAAGCGAAGGCGGACCTTGCAAACCGACGCCTACGGAAAAAAGCCGTCTAACCTGCGCGCGTAAACGACCGCGCGCGTTAACGACTTTGCGTCCCGCTCGGAAGCGGCATTCGGCCCGGCGGTGAAAGGGACGGAAGAAAACGGGAAAAAAGGGCCCGCAAACGCGAGCCCTTTCCTCGTGGCGCACACAGGGCGACCGCGTCCCGAGAAGGGCCCGGCCCGCCAGACGGCGCGCTTAGCGCAACACCCGATCGATCATCCGCAGTTGCGTTTCGCCATTCGAATCGTCAACGCCGTCATTGTCGTTGACCCACCAGGCGCCGCCCTCGCCGTTGACGGCGAGGCCCTCGATCTTTTCGAGGATCAAGCCGCCGGGGCGCGTCAGGTC
>CAZBOC010000372.1:0-2903 GCA_964493225.1 uncultured Caulobacterales bacterium
CCGGCGAACGCCTATGTCGGCCAGGCCTATGTCGAGCGGACGCCGCAGGACATCGAAGTCCCCAATGTCGTGACGGCGGTGCTTGCGAGCTATCGCGGCTTCGACACGCTCGGCGAGACGATGGTCGTCTTCACCGCGGGCCTTGCGGTGATCCTGCTCCTCGGCGACGGCTCGGCCCGGGGCGGACGCGCCGTCGTCGACCAGACCGGCGAAGACGGGCTGAAGGACGTCGTCGACGACGCGCCGGGCGGGGAGGGCTAGATGGAGCATCTTGTCCTCCGCGTCATGACGAAGGTCCTGTTCGCGCCAATCATTCTCTTCGCGCTCTACGTCCAGTTTCACGGCGACTACGGGCCCGGCGGCGGGTTTCAGGCGGGGGTCATCTTCGCGGTCGCCTTCATCCTCCATTCCCTGAGCTTCGGGCTCGAGGCGACGCAGAAGGCCCTGCCCCAGGGCGCCTTGAAGGTCCTCATGGTGGCGGGGGTTCTGCTGTTCGCGGGCACGGGCGTCGCGACGATGCTCCTTGGCGGGAATTTTCTTGGCTATGACCGGATCGATCCGGACTCGACGCACCATGCGGGCCAGCATTACGGCATCCTCATCGTCGAGCTCGGGGTCGGGATCGCCGTCGCCTCGACAATGCTGATGATCTACTATCATTTCGCAGGCCGCGAGCCCGAGATCGATCCCGGCGACTGGTAGGCGCGGCCATGCTCGACTTCATCCTTGACCGTTACAATTACTGGATCTTCATTGTGCTGATGATGGTGGGGCTCTACACCGTCATCTCCCGAGGCAATCTCGTCAAGAAAGTGATCGGCCTCAATCTGTTCCAGACTTCCGTCTTCATTTTCTATATCTCCATCGGCAAGATCGCCGGCGGCACCGCGCCGATCCTTCTCGGCGACTATGGCGGCGGCCATGGCGAGGAGCACGGTCCCGAAGGCGCAGACGCCCACGGCGCGGATGATCCCGGCGGATCGGGCGGCGAGGACGGCGCCGGGGCGCAGGACGGCGCGTTGCACGCCGAAAGCCGGAGCCTCCATGAGGGCTACGACGCCAATCCGGTCGACTCCGCCGCCGCGCGTGGCGCGTCCGAGGAGGCGGGAACGCCGGTCGACGGGCTCCACCACGCAGACGCCGCCAATCAGAATTTCGCCGAACGGACGGGCGGCGATGGTTTCGAGGCGGCGGGGAGCGACGCCGCCGCGGCGGTCGAGGCGGGGCGCGAGGCCGCCGTCTCCGCGGGCGCGGCCGAGGTCGTCTACACCAATCCGCTGCCCCATGTCCTGATTCTGACCGCGATCGTCGTCGGCGTCGCGACGACGGCGGTCGGGCTCGCCCTCGCCGTGCGGATTCGCGAAGCCTACGGAACGATCGAGGAGGATGAACTCGAGGCGGAGGACAACGTCGCGGAATTCGGCGCGGCGTTCGAAGGCGGCGGGGAGGCGGGGGCATGAGCCTCGCCTCGCAACTGCCGGTTCTGCCCGTCGTCGCGCCGCTCGTCGCCGCGCCCCTGACGATCCTCCTGCCCAAGGGCCGTGCGCCCTGGGCCTTCGCCAGTCTCGTCGCGATCGCCACCTTCGCCGTCTGCGCAGCGCTCCTCGCGGCCGTCGCCGCATCGGGCCCGATTTCCTACAGGCTCGGCGACTGGGCGCCGCCGCTTGGCATCGAATACCGGGTGGACATCGCCAATGCGATCGTCCTCGCGCTCGTATCGGGGATCGCGGCCGTCGTCTTCCCGTTTTCCTACGAGAGCGTCAGAAAGGAAGTCGACGATCGTCAGCTCTCGAACTTTTACGGCGCGATGCTGATCTGCATGACGGGACTTCTCGGCGTCACGATAACGGGCGACGCGTTCAACGTCTTCGTTTTCCTCGAGATCTCCTCGCTTTCGACCTATGCGTTGATCGCCCTCGGCGCGCGGGCGGACCGGCGCGCGCTGACTTCGTCTTTCAACTACCTCGTCATGGGCACGATCGGCGCCACCTTCTTCGTGATCGGCATCGGCCTGCTTTACCAGGCGACGGGCACGCTCAACATGAGTGATCTGCACGACAAGCTTCAGGGTCAGGACAATCGCGTCGTGGAGGCCGGCTTCGCCTTCATCCTTGTCGGAATCGGTTTGAAGCTCGCCATGTTTCCGATGCATTTGTGGCTGCCGAACGCCTACACCTACGCGCCGTCAGCCGTTTCCGCCTTCATCGCGGCGACGGCGACGAAGGTCGCAGTCTATGTCGTGGTGCGCTTCGCCTACACCGTCTTCGGGCTTGATTTCGAATTTCTCCAGAACGCCTTCTCCTTCGTTCTCCTGCCGGTCGCGATTGCTGGGATGTTCTTCGCCTCGACGGTCGCGATCTTCCAGGAGGACGTGAAGCGTATACTCGCCTATTCCTCGGTCGGACAGATCGGCTACATCCTCTTGGGTCTTTCGCTGCGCACCGAGGAGGGGCTCGCCGCCGCTCTCGTGCACGTCGTCAATCACGGCCTGATCAAGGGCGAGCTCTTCATGGCCGTCGCCTGCGTCGTCTATCGCACGGGAAGCCATCTCGTTGGAGCCTTCGACGGCCTTGCGCGG
The DNA here is from genome assembly GCA_964493225.1 of uncultured Caulobacterales bacterium. GTDB lineage: Bacteria > Pseudomonadota > Alphaproteobacteria > Caulobacterales > Parvularculaceae > JAJFFW01. The sequence goes on from CAZBOC010000372.1 coordinate 2,579, forward strand.
CGCATGCCGCTGACGGCCGCCGCCTTCGTCATATCCGGCCTGTCGCTCGTCGGCGTGCCGCTCACCGTCGGCTTCATCTCCAAATGGTATCTCCTGAACGCCGCGTTCGAGGCCGGACACGCCTGGGCGGCGTTTCTGGTCGTCGCAAGCTCGCTCCTCGCGGTGGTCTATGTCGGGCGGATCGTGGAGATGATGCTGTTGAGGCCGGTTCCGACGGAAGGGCCTTACGCGGGTGAGATTAAAGAGGCGCCGCTTTCCATGGTGCCCCCGATGTGGATCCTCGTTGGGGCGAATATCTATTTCGGCGTGCGGATCGCGATGACCG
>CAZBOC010000373.1:0-2889 GCA_964493225.1 uncultured Caulobacterales bacterium
CGACGACGGTTTCTTCGGCGCGCGGGTCTTCGCGCCCTTGGTCGGCTTGCCCCAGGGGGTGACCGGATGGCGCCCGCCCGAGGTGCGGCCTTCGCCGCCGCCATGGGGATGGTCGACCGGGTTCATGACGACGCCCCGCACCGACGGTCTCTTGCCCTTGTGACGCATGCGGCCGGCCTTGCCGAAATTCTGGTTCATGTGGTCCGCATTCGAGACCGCGCCCACGGTCGCCATGCAGGCGCCGGGCACGAGCCGGACCTCTCCGGAATTCAGCCGCAACTGCGCCATCGATCCGTCGCGGCCCACGAGCTGCGCGTAGGCCCCGGCCGAGCGCGCCAGCTGCGCTCCCTTCCCGGGCTTCATCTCGATATTGTGGATAATCGTCCCCACGGGGATCGATCGCAGGGGCATGGCGTTGCCCGGCTTCACGTCGACCTTGTCGCCGGCGATGATCTTGTCGCCGACCTTCAGGCGCTGCGGCGCGATGATGTAGCGCAGCTCGCCGTCCAGATATTTCACGAGCGCGATGAACGCCGTCCGGTTCGGATCATATTCCAGCCGTTCGACCTTGGCCTCGATGTCGAATTTGCGGCGCCGGAAATCGATCTTGCGGTAGAGCCTTTTGACCGCGCCGCCGCGCCGGCGCACGGTGATCCGGCCGGTGTTGTTGCGGCCCGCCTTGGAGTGGAGCCCCTCGGTCAGCGTCTTTTCCGGGCGGCCCTTGTGGAGCTCGGCCCTGTCCACAAGGACAAGCTGACGCCGGGACGGCGAAGTCGGTTTGAATGTCTTGAGCGCCATTGATCCGTTCCCGTCCCTTTAGAGCCCCGTCGTGATATCGATCGAATGGCCCTCTTCAAGGGTGACGATCGCTTTCTTCACGGTCGAACGCGTGTAGCGGCGCCCGCGGAACTGCTTGCGCTTGCCTTTTACGCGCATGGTGTTCACGGCCTTCACCTTCACCTTGAAGAGCGCCTCGACAGCCTCCTTGATCTCGTCCTTTGTGGCCGAGAGGGGCGTCTTGAACGCCACCTGATTGTTCTCCGAGGCGAGCGTCGACTTCTCCGTGATTATCGGCGAAACGAGCGTGTCGTAGAAGCGCTCGGTCTGACTGGTCGATGATTCCGCCATGGCCTCAGCCCTCCTTCGCTTCGCGCTTCAGTTTCACGGCCAGCGCCTGGTCGACCTTGGCCCGCGGCGCGCCGCCGGCGATCATCTCCTTCGCCTGGACGAGCCATTCATCCTTTTCGGCCTGCTCGGCGACGCCGAGCCTGTCGAAAAGCGCGGCGCGGTCCGCGTCGGACAGGGCGGCGAGCTGGGTCAGCTTTTCAACCCCTTCGGCCTTCATCGCCTCGGCCGTCTTCTCGCCGACGCCGTCGATGAGGACGATCCGGTCCACGGCGTCCGAAAATCCGTCTGCGCTATTTTCAGCGTCCGAAGCGGCCGCCGGCGCGGGCGATCCGCCCTGCGCGGCGACGCTGCGCCCGGCCCCGTTCAGCCGCGCCTCGAGGCCCTCGACCGCCGCCTTCGTCAGGACCAGTTTCTGCCGACGCAGAATGTCATAGACGTTAGCGCCCATGACCGGGAGAACGTCCACATCCGGAATATTACGCGAGGCGAGGCCGAATTTTTCGTCGACCGTCGCGTCGACGATCAGCACGTCCCTGAAGCCGAGCTTGTCGAACGCGGCGACGAGCGTCTTTGTTTTCGCCTCGTCGAGCCGCGCCTCGTCGATCACGATCAACTCATCGGCCGCGCGTTTCGCCGACAGGGCGTGGCGCAGCGCGAGCGCGCGAAGCTTCTTGGGCAGTTCGGTCGCATGGCTGCGCGGACGGGGCCCGTGGGCGACGCCGCCGCCGCGAAATATATTGGCCTTCTTGTTGCCGTGGCGCGCGCCGCCGCTGCCTTTCTGGCGGCCGTATTTCTTGGTCGTGCCTGCAATCTCGCCGCGCTCTTTCGTCTTGTGGGTCCCCTGTTGGCGCTTGGACAGCTGATAGGTCACCATGCGGTGCAGGATGTCCTTGCGCGGCTCGAGACCGAAGATCTCGTCGGCGAGTTCGATCGAGCCGGCCGGCCCGTTCTCCAGATTCAGGACGTCGAAATTCATGGGGATCAGCCGTCCTTCTTCTCGTCATTGTCCGCACCCGAGCCGTCGGCGTCTTCAGGCGAGGGATCGACCGGCGCTCCTTCGGCGACCATGTCCGCCTGCGGGCTCGCCGGCGCGGGGCTGTCGACTGCGGCGTCGGCGCGCAGCTTCGCGGCCAGCTCCTGATCGACCTTCGCGCGCGGCGCGCCGCCTGCGATCATTTCCTGCGCCTGGACGAGCCACTCATCTTTTTCCGCCTGACCGGCGACATCGAGTTTCTCAAACAGCGCCGCGCGGTCGTCATCTGACAGAGCGACAAGCTGCGTCAGTTTTTCGACGCCCTCGCCCGCGAGCGCCTCGGCCGTTTTCTCCCCGACGCCGTCGATCAGAACGATCCTGTCGACCGCGTCGACGAAGCCTTCGCCCGCATCATCGCCCCCTTCCGCCTGGGGCGCCTTGCGCTCGACGAAGGCGCCGGGACGGGGCGCATCTTCCGGGAGCGGACGTTTGATCGCGTCCCTGATCAGGACCCAGCCGCCCTTCGGCCCGGGAACCGCGCCCTTGATCAGAATGAGCCCGCGATCCGCGTCGGTCTTGACGACCTCGAGATTTTGAGCGGTGCGACGCCGCGCGCCCATCTGACCGGCCATCTTCTTGCCCTTGAAGACTTTGCCGGGGTCCTGGCACTGTCCGGTCGAGCCGTGGGAGCGGTGCGAAATCGAAACGCCGTGGGTCGCGCGCAGACCGCCGAAATTATGCCGCTTCATCGCCCCGGCGAAGCCCTTGCCGATGGTCGTTCCGGTAAT
>CAZBOC010000374.1:0-2868 GCA_964493225.1 uncultured Caulobacterales bacterium
TCGAGCGCTTCAACGCCTACGGACAATCTGACGAGGGCGTCGTCGACGCCAAGCTCGGCGCGGCGTTCGGGCGGGATGGAGGCGTGGGTCATGACGCCCGGATGTTCGATCAGGCTTTCAACGCCGCCGAGGCTTTCGGCCAGCGTGAAGATCTCGACCCGTTCCAGCATCGTGCGGGCGGCGTCGAGCCCGCCTTTCAGATAGATCGTCGCCATGCCGCCGTAGGCTTCCTTCTGGCGGCGCGCGATCGCTTGACCCGGATGGGAGGCGAGGCCGGGATAGACGACGCGGGCGACGGCGGGGTGCGCCTCCAGCCATTCCGCGAGGGCGCCCGCGTTCTCGCAATGGCGCTCGAGCCGCAGGGCGAGGGTTTTCAGTCCACGCAGCGCGAGGAAGGAATCGAAGGGTCCCTGAACGCCGCCGACCGAGTTCTGCAGAAAGGCGAGCCGCTCGCCGAGATCTTCGTCGCGCACGACGAGAACGCCGCCGATGACGTCGGAATGTCCGTTCAGGAACTTTGTCGCCGAATGCATGACGACGTCCGCGCCGAGATCGAGGGGGCGCTGGCAATAGGGCGAGGCGAAAGTGTTGTCGACCCCGACGGTGAGGCCCTTTTCATGGGCGATTTTCGAGAGCGCTTCGATGTCGACGATTTTCAGCATCGGATTGGTCGGCGTCTCGATCCAGAGAAGTTTCGTCTCGGGACGGATCGCATCGCGGAGATTTTCCGGGTCCGTCAGATCGACATAGGAAACGTCGAGGCCCATCGACCTATTCCGCACCCGTTCGAAAAGGCGATAGGTGCCGCCATAGACGTCGTCCATGGCGACGACATGGGCGCCGGCGTCGAAGAGCTCGAGCAACGTCGCGATCGCCGCCATGCCCGACGCGAAGGCGAGCCCCCGCGTTCCGCTTTCAAGGTCCGCGATGCAGCGCTCATAGGCGAAGCGCGTCGGGTTCGCGCCGCGGGCGTAGACGAAACCTTTATGCTGGCCGGGGCTTTCCTGGGCGAAGGTCGAGGTCTGGTAGATCGGCTGCATGACCGCGCCGGTGAGCGGGTCCGGCGTCTGGCCGGCGTGGATCGCGCGCGTTGCGAAGGCCGGGCGATTGGACTTGGCGGGCTGGTCGGTCATGGCGGCGCTTCCTTGTCTGTTCGCGCTCCGCGATTTAGCGCGCTATCGGCCGCTCGTCTATGTCGGCGAAGATTGCGCCGGCAATTCGTTCTATTCCCTCCGCAAGCGAACGACATGCTCGTCGAGAGCGGAGAGGAAGCGGGAGCGGTCTTTCTTCGTGAAGGGCGGCGGGCCGCCGATCTGGCCGCCGTCTTTTGTTCCGATGACGCCGCGCAGATCCGCCATGATCGCACGCGTCGCAATCGCGCCGCCGATGGAGCCTTCCGTGAACGGTTCGCCGTTGGGCGCGATCACCGCGGCGCCGGCCTTGAGGCATCGATCCGCGAGCAGAATATCAGCCGTCACGACGATGGTCCCTTCGCCGGCATTTTCGGCGATCCAGTCGTCGGCGGCGTCGAACCCGTCGGAGACGACGACGCGCGCGATGAGCGGATGATCCGGGAGGCGCATATAGGCGTTGGAGACGACGACGACCGGCGTTTCGGTGCGGAAGGCGACCTTGTAGATCTCCTCCTTGACCGGACAGGCGTCCGCGTCGACGAGGATCCGGAGCGCCGCCGCATCGTCCGTCAAAGGACGGCCTCTTGCGTTTCCTTCGTCCAGCCGACGAAGACCTGGTCGTCTTTCTCGATCACGGGGCGCTTGATGAGGGTCGGGTGTTCGGCCATGAGGTCGATCGCCTTTTCCTCGCACATGTCGTCTTTGTTCGGGTCCGGCAATTCGCGCCAGGTCGTGGAGCGGGTGTTGAGGAGCGTCTCCCAGCCTGCGGCCCTCGCCCATTTCGTCAGATACGCTTTCGTCACGCCGTCGACGCGCACGTCATGGAAGTCCGGCTCCGCGCCGGCGTCTTTCAACGCCTTCAGCGCCTTCCGGCAGGTCTCGCAGTTCTTCAGGCCAAAGAGTTTCATCGGATCGCTATGGGGTTGATGACGGTCTGCACCGCGCCTTCGAATTTCGGTTGCCCGAGAACAAACATGAATTCATAAGCCGCGTCTTCGGCGAGGGCGGCGCTGTCGATGTTCTCCAGAATATGCACGCCCTTATGGACAAGCAGGAGTTCATGCACTGGAAAGACGTCCGACGCCTCTTCAACCGGCGCGACTTCAAGCCCGCTTGTGTCGGCGCCGATCGCGACGGCCCCAAGTTCTGCGAGAAAGGCCGCCGCCTCGACGTCGAGACCGGGCGCGGCGTTGATAAAGGCTGCCGGGTCCTCCTCCGCCATGGAGAGCCAGCCCGTCCGCACAAGAACGACGTCACCGCTGCGCAATTCCGTCGCTTGCGCTTCGGCTGCGGCTTTCAAGTGATCTGGCGTGATTGCGAAATGCGCAGGCAGGCGGTCGACGGCTTCAAGTTTTGCGACGTCTAGCAGAACGCCGCGGGTCACGATCGGCGGAATGTTCTCGACGCCGAATATCTTAACGCCAGCGGGTGATGAAAAATCCGCCGCCTTGCGCCCATTGTAGTGCACGCCGTCGACGCCGATATGAGCAAAGCCGTCAATTTGTGTTCCGATGCCGAGATGGGCGACGAGGCGGTCGTCATGGGCGGTGACGCGGTTTTCGCCGAAGGGACCCATGGTCGAGATTTCGACGGCGTAGGACCGCTCCCCCCAGGCCGGCGTCCGCGCGCCTGTTACGATGCCGAGCGAATAGACCTTGCCTTCCTTCACAAGGTTGGCGGCCGTGCGCACATGATCGGGCGTTATGCGATTGACCGCGCCAATTGTGTCCTCGCT
>CAZBOC010000375.1:0-2863 GCA_964493225.1 uncultured Caulobacterales bacterium
AGCCGCAGGTGGATTCCTGGGAAGGCTTTGAGACGCTGACGTTCCGGCTCGCCGCCGAACTCTATTTGCGCGACGAAGACCGCCCGATCCCTGCGGCGCTTGAGATGCAGGCGTCGACGACGACCGATCTCGCAGCAAGAACGGTGACAGCTTATGAGCTGTCAATCATTGATGTACGGATTAACGACGCACATAAGGAAGTCGCGCCGCGCATCCGTGAAATCATGACGTCCTACCTCTCCGGCATGTCTCAGGATTTGTCGCTCGACACCGTCCTGGCGCATTTCGAAGATGGAACGGCGCGACTTGAAACGAACGCTGTCCCGGTATCCGACCTCAAGCGTCCTGCGGCGTTGGTTGGCGAAACGCCCGACATCCTGGTGAGCTTTGAGCCCGCTGTTCTGGTCCTGTTTGACGGCGAGCCGGTCTTCGCCGAGATTGAGAAGACGAAACTCGAATTCGCCGTCAACACGAACTGGGACATGTTCCACTACACAAAAAAGTCGATTTACTATTTGTTATATGAGGATGCATGGCTGGAGGCGTCCGCCGCGACCGGTCCGTGGAGGTCGGCGGACAAACTGCCGAAGACTTTCAAAAAAATTCCCAAAACAGAGAACTTTGAAGCGGTGCGGGAGCATGTCCCGGGTGAGGAAATCCCCGAGGATGAGGCGCCGCGGGTCTATGTGAGCGACAAGCCAGCGGAATTGATCGTTATTGACGGCGCCCCCGTCGAGGAGGAGATTGTCGGCACCGAGCTCGCCTGGATCATCAATACCGAGAGTAATTTGTTCCAAAGCAAGGCGAGCGGCGACTATTACTATCTCGTCTCCGGCCGGTGGTTTCGGGCGCCAAGCCTCAAGGGACCCTGGTCGCCCGTGGCCGGCGATCTCCCTGAGAGCTTCGCGAGCATTCCCGCCGACCATCCCGCCGCAGCCGTGCGTGTTTCGGTGCCCGGCACGCCCGAAGCCGAAGAGGCCGTATTATTGGCCAACATTCCGCAAAAGGCCCAAGTTCAGCGTAAAGACGCTACGGTCACCGTCTCTTATTACGGCGAACCGCAGTTTCGGAGGATTGAGGGTGCAGATATTTTCTACGCCGTGAACACACCGTTCGACGTCTTTCAAATCGGTTCGAGATATTACGTATGTCACAATGGCGTATGGTTTGAAGCGACCGAGGCTGAGGGGCCGTGGGTGGTCGCCGAAGCCGTGCCGGACCCCGTCTACACGATCCCGCCGACCAGCGCCAAATACCACGTCACGCACGTTTATATTTACGACTCGACGCCTGATACGGTTATTGTCGGATACACGCCTGGCTACACTGGCGTTTACGTGTCCAATGGCGTCGTTGTCTATGGCACGGGTTATTATTACGATCCGAATATCTATTACCCGCCCTATGGCCACCCCGTTTACTGGGGCTATCCTTACAGTTACGGCGTCGCCGCATACTACAATCCGTATACGGCCGCTTACGGGCGCGGCTCGGCTGTTTACGGGCCCTATGGCGGCGCCGGATGGGGGGCCGCCTATAATCCCGCGACCGGGACTTATGCGCGCGGGACCTACGCCTCGGGGCCTTATCAGGCCGGCTCTGCGGCGCAAGCGTACAATCCGCGCACTGATGCCTACGGCGCGACTTACCAACGCTCGAACGCTTACGCCAGTTGGGGCGAGAGCGTCGTCAGTCGCGGCGATGAATGGCTGCGAACCGCGCGTTACTCGGATTCGCGCGGCTCCGTCGCTGGCCTCGAAACGTCACAGGGTGCAAAGGCCGGGGCCGTGCAGACGGACCAAGGAACCGCGTATGCCGGCAAAGACGCCGATAACAATGTCTATGCAGGGAAAGACGGTAATGTTTACCGGCGCAGCGAAGACGGGTGGTCGAGCTATAATGATGGTGACTGGCAAACGGTCGAGAAGCCCGAAACCGCTAGCAGTCCATTCCAGGAGAGAACGACGCAGTTCCAACAACAGGATTGGTCCGAAAAGACGTTGGAGCATCTGGAGCGGGACTGGCAGGCGCGCGACAGCGCGTCAAGGCGGTCGCGGGACTTTCAGTCGTGGCGAAGCAATCGTTCAGGACCTTCGCAAGGCGGTTCGAGGTCGCGCGGGAGGCGCGGTCGTCGCAACTGATTGGCGCCCGGGTTACCAGATGTGACTTTCACGGAGCGAGCAATGAAGGTTAGATCACTGTTATGGTATATCTTTATAATAATTCTGCCTGCATGTGCGACGAAGCCGCCGCCGCTGTTAATGGTCGCCCCGGAGACCGAAGCTGGAACGGCGCACGAAGTAATTGTCGCAACGTCGCGGCAGCCTGTCGGTGACGCCGCGCAAGCCTATGGCGACGAGCGGTCCGACGAGCTTTTCTTCAACCTGGTCTCAGTATGGGTGCCCGAAGGTCGCCAACTCGGATCCATCTCTTATCCCAAGGGCGACGGCGATCCGGCCCGGCAATTCGGGATAAAACAGTTTGAAAACATCCCTCGTCAGGATGCAGCATCCGTAATTAACGAACGCCTGGCGAGGTTGCCCGGCGAAAAGAGCCTGTTTTTGTTCGTGCACGGTTATAATGTCCCCTACTCAAGCGGCGTCTACCGAACCGGCCAGATTCTGAATGATTTCGAGAACAGCGCGGTCGCGGTTCACTTTTCCTGGCCTTCCAAAGGGAAGTCGACCGGGTATATGTACGACAGAGACAGCGTACAATTCTCGCGTGACGGCTTTGTCGAACTCCTGACCCTATTGGGGTCGTCGGATGCTTCATCGATATTCGTCATGGGGCATTCGATGGGAACGATGCTCGTGATGGAAGGGCTCCGGCAGCTAAGCCTCACGGGGGAGACCGCCATTCT
>CAZBOC010000376.1:0-2859 GCA_964493225.1 uncultured Caulobacterales bacterium
GGAAGGCGCGATCTACAATATCGGCTTCGAGGAGGGCGTGCGCGCGTGGCGGCGATTTCTCCGGCCCGGCGGAATTCTTGCGGCGTCGGAGCTGACCTGGCTGACCCGCGACAGGCCGGCCGAACTCGACGAACACTGGAGAAGGGAATACCCGCAGGTCGACGCCGCTTCGGCCAAGCTGAAGCTTCTCGAAGCCTGCGGATACGCGCCCGTCGGGTATTTCGCCCTGCCGAAGCGTTGCTGGCTGGAGAACTACTACCATCCGCTTCGAGACGAGTTTGATGCGTTCCTCGCGCGCCGCGGCGCGTCGCCGGACGCGCGGGCGATCGTCGCAGCCGAGCGCGCTGAGATCGATCTCTACGAGCGGTTTTCCGATTTCGTGAGCTACGGCTTTTTCATCGCCCGAAAAATGGCCGACTGACCGGCGCCGGCGAGCGCGCAAGAAAAACCCGCGCCCCCTCAAGAGGCGCGGGTCGCAAGCGCGTCAAGAACCGCGCCGGTCAAAGGTCGGCCATTTCCTTGATCTCGACGGGGCCGACGCCGGCCGCCTCGACCTCGGCGCGGATCTTCTCCGCGTCCCCGATGATCACCCAGATCATGCGGTCCGGCTTCAGGACTTCCTCGGCCGCCGCTGCAACGTCGGCCGTCGACAGGGCGCGGTATTTCTCCGGAAGCGTCTCCGGGTAGTTCAGCGGCCGCCCGTAGAGCGCGCTTGACTGAAGGCTTGAAAGCACCGCTTCGGAAGTCTCGAACTGTCCGGGCAGGGAGCGCACATTGTCGAGCCTCACCCTTTCAAGCTCCTCCTCGGTCGGCGGATTGTCCCCGAGATAACCGGCCAGTTCCTTTTTGATCTCAGCCAGCGAAGGACCCGTCTTGTCCGTCTGGACCCGGGACAGGATGACGAAGGGGCGCTGCGCCTTCGCGCCGGACAGGAAGCTGAATGTTCCGTAGGACCAGCCCTTGTCCTCGCGCAGATTCAGATTGACGCGCGAAATGAAGCCGCCGCCGAAGATCTCGTTCATCGCCTCGATCGCTATGTTGTTCGGCGCGCCCGTCGGCGGTGCGACGTGACCGGCGAAGATCACCGATTGCGATGAGCCCGGACGATCGATGAGGACCGTGCGCGGACCGGCAGGCAGGGCGACCTCGCCGATATTTTTGGAAGGCTTCTCGCCCTGCGCGCTCCAGTCGCCGAAGACGTCCTCAAGGGCCGGTTTGATCTCGGCCATGGTCGCGTCGCCGACAACGTAGAGCGTCGCATTGTCCGGCCGCAGCCAGGTCTCCTTGAAGGCGACGAGGTCCTCCCGCGTGATCGCCGAGACGTCTCGGGTCGTGCCGGACCCCGTGAACGGCACGCCGTAGGCGTGGCCGTCGCCATACATGAGGGGCGGCAGGAGCCGGAAGGCGGCCGCATTCGGGTTCGCCTTCTCCTGCTCGATCCGGTTCAGGATCAGCGGGCGCTGGCGCTCGATTTCCTCGGCGTCGAATTTCGGTCGGCGGACGACGTCGGCGAAAAGCGAAAGAGACGGCTTCAGGTTTTCCTTCAGCGCCGACAGGCTGACCGTCGTCGCGTCGAGATTGGAGCCCGCGCTGACGACCGCGCCCAGCTTCTCAAGGGCGGCGGCGAGCTCCAGGGCGTCGTAACGGCCGGCCCCCTCGTCGAGCATCGCGGTGGTGAAATTGGCGAGACCGAGTTTGCCGCCGGCGTCAGCCGCGTAACCGGCGTCGAACTGAAGCGACACGTTCACCACGGGGATGGCGTCGCGGCGCGCGAGGACGACCTTGAGGCCGTTCTTGAGCGCCGCCTCCTCGACTTCCGGGAAATCAAGATCGGTCTCTCCCGCGACGGCGGGAAGTCCGGCGGAGCGATCGACCGGGGATGGCGTCGTTGAATGGTCCGGGAAGGGAAGGACGTCGAGCTGGTGCCAGCCGTCGCCGAGCCAGGCGCGCGCGGCGGCGAGCACGCCCGCGGGCGTCGCCGCGTCCAGCTGGTCGAGTTCGGTCGCGAAATAGCCCGGATCGCCTGCGACGAGTTCGCCCTGAGCGAGGGTCACCGCCTTTCCGCCGAAACCCCCAACCTCTTCCAGGCCGCGGATGATGCCCGCTTTCGTTTTGGTGGACACCAGGTCGACCTCGCCGCGGGTCGGCCCCTTGTCGAGGAATTGCGCGATCACCCGGTCCATTTCCGCTTCGACCTCGACAATATCCTCGCCGGGCTTGACGCTCACGACGACGCCGAAAATCGAGGCCATCTGGTTTTCGAGATTGAAGACGCTGGCGTCCGTCGCGATCCGGCGGTCGTAAACAAGCTCCTTGTAAAGCCGGGAGTTCTTGCCGTCGCCGAGGACGCTCGCCGCGATGAAAAGGTCCGAGGACACGGGATCGGTGTCCTCCGGCGTCGCCCAGACGCGGTAGATCCTGGCCTGGGGCACCTGATCATACATGGTCGCGCGCGTGTTGGCGGTCCGCTTCGGGACCCAGGCGTCCCACTTCAGGAGCGGCGGACCGGCCTCGATGTCGGCGAAGTATTTGTTCACGAGCGGGCGCGCCTGATCGGCGTCGATATCGCCCGCAAGGACGAGGATCGCGTTGGACGCGCCGTAATAGGTCTCGAACCAGGTCCTGACGTCGTCGAGCGAGGCCGCGTCGAGATCCTCCATCGAACCGATGGTGGAGTGGTTGTAGGGGTGGTCGCCGGGAAACAGGGCTTCCTGGATGTTGGTGAAGATCCGCCGGCCGTAGGGCTGGTTTTCGCCCTGGCGCTTTTCGTTCTGGACGACGCCGCGCTGTTCGTCGAGTTTGTCCTTTGTCACCGCGCCGAGGAGATGGCCCATGCGGTCCGTCTCCATCCAGAGGATG
>CAZBOC010000377.1:0-2854 GCA_964493225.1 uncultured Caulobacterales bacterium
TGACGGCGAGGCCCTCGATCTTTTCGAGGATCAAGCCGCCGGGGCGCGTCAGGTCGCCCTGGGCGATCAGGTCGCGGACCGTTTTCTTTGCGACGATGTCGAAATCAGGACTCTCGGCGTTCGGCAGGAACGTCACGCCGTCGGTCGAAAACTCCGTGATGCGCTTGATCCGCGCGTCGGGACCCGCCTGGTTGTCGCGTTCGATCACGGCGAAACGGCCGTCGCCCAGCGCGACGATTTCCGAAAGACCGACCCAGCCGCCATTCGGCGAGGTCGGGACTTCAATCGGATAATAGGCGAAAGTCCACGCGCCCGAACCGGTGTCGTAACGACCGATCCGCACGCGGTTCGCCGGATCGCCCGCCCACTCGCGCTGGAATGCGACAAAAAGGATTTCAACGCCGTTCTCGAGAACTGACGCGACGCCTTCAAACCCGAAGCGAACCTGCAGCGCTTCGACGTCGTCCGGCAGGGCGACGACGCGCGTGATTGCGCCTTCGCCGTCCGTCTTCACAAGATAGTTGGCGAATTCGAACGGGCGGCTTGCGCTTCCGACGGTCCCTGCGCCTTCCGACGCGATCCAGAAGCCGCCGTCGGCCGAGAGGGCGACGCCCTCCGCATCGAGATTGACGGCGCCGTCCGCCTCGACGAGCGCGGGATCTTCCGCCGCGAGAAGACCGCCGACATCTTCAAGCTCGAAGCTGACCGTCAGCGAGGCCGGCGACGTCGAGGGATCGATCGCAAAGACTTTCGTACGGCGATAGAAACTATCGTGCACGGAGAACAGCGTCCCGGTTTCGTCATCGAAGGCGAGCGCGGAAAGCGCCCCCCAAGGCGTCGGCGCGCCGGTCGATGGATCGGTCTCGGACCGGATCAGCGGATAGGCGCCGTCGCGGGCGCGCGCCGCGGCTTCCGCACCGGCGCGTCGGCGCTGGTAAATCCCGACAGTGGAGCGGATCTTGTCGCCGCGATCGTCGACCTCGTTGGCGACGACGAGGAGATTGCGGCGGGGAATGGCGAGGAGGCCTTCCGGGCCGACGCCGGTCGGCAGAACCTGCAGGAGTTCCGGCTCGTCGCCGGCAACAAACGCCGACGCCTCATCGGGCATGTCGCTGACATCGTAAACCGCGACAACGCTGGAGCGTTCGGACCCGACAAAGAGCAATTGGTCTTCGCCATACTCCGCGAAGAGAATGGATTCCGGCTCATTGCCTTTGTTCTCCGAGCGATCTTCCGGGTAGTGACCGATGCTGGCGACGAGATGTTCAAGCGCATTGCCGCTGTCGAACAAGACCTCGCCGAAGATATTGAGTATCGAGAAGCCGCGCGATCCGCCGACGAGATCGCCCTCATTGGCCGTTGCGATGAATTCGTCCTTCACCCAGGCGACCGCATCCGGCTCGCGCTTGATGTTGGCGAGCGTATCCGTCAGCTCGATAAGCTCATTTTCTTCAACGTCGACGTTCTCAAGCGCCGCGACGTCGCCTGCGGAAAAAGCCGTCAGAACGGCGCCCGCCGGGTCGGCAATTGCCGCTTCCAGATCGACGACGACGAGGGCGTTGTTCTCCTGCAGGGAGACAACCGCAAAATTGGCGGCGTTGATATCAATAAATTCCGGTTCCGGATCATCTTCAAAGTCAACGCCGAGGCCGGTCAGCGGGACGCGCGCCGTCTTCCAGGCGTCCGGGAACTGGCCGTTCGTGTTCACAACGAACAGGTCTCCGGCCGGGGCTTGCGGCGGGAAGCCGTCGCCGAGGTCTTCGTCGCGCTCATTTTCAATCGCAATCGCCGCATAGCGACCGTCAGGGCTCACGTCGATTGAATCCGGCTGCCCTCCGAGCTCGAAGGTTTTAACGATCGACCGGCCGCGCAGGTCGATGACGACAAGCTGTCCCGAAACATTGATGAAATCTTCAGACGTATTGACGGCGACGAGAACCAAAGGGCCGACGCCGACGACGGATGTCGGTTCGCCCTCCAGTTCGATGAAGCCGTCGGCGAGCGGCCTGTTCGGACGCTGAATATTGATGAAGCCGACGCCTTCGCGTTCGCTGTCGGTGTAAACAAGCGTGCGCCCGCCCTGAACGGCCGTGATGATCTCCGCAACAGTGTCATCGTCGATGTCGGTGTTTTCAAAAACCGGAAAACTCGCGACGCGATCGAAATTCTGGGCGTTGAGCGGCGACGCCGCAAGGACGGACAGGCCGATCGCGGCCACGGTCGACAAGTATTTCGACTTCATGCGTAGCATAAAAACTCCATATCAGTGTGCTGATCAAAGGCTCTTGGCGAGAAGCGCTCGCGGCGCATGGCGGTCCTAGTCGCCTTGTATGACACTATGATTACAACGGGATCCGAATCCCGCGAACGCAACTTTCTGGCGAAGTCGCCGGGGCGCCACGCGCCATCCTAAAAAGGCTGATGCGCTAATGGGCCTCGTCCCAGTTCCGCCCGGCCCGAGCCTCGACCACGAGCGGGACAGAAATCCCGACAGCGGGCAGATGCGCGGCTTCCATGACGTTCCTGACGACGGCGCAGGTCTCCTCGGCTTCGGCTTTCGGCGCCTCGAAGATCAGCTCGTCGTGGACCTGAAGCAGCATCCGCGCTGAGAGCTTGGCCTTCTTCAGCGCCGCAGGCATACGGATCATCGCCCTGCGGATGACGTCGGCCGCCGCGCCCTGGATCGGCGCGTTGATCGCCTGGCGCTCCGCATACCCCCTCATCGCCGGGTTCTTGTCTCTGATTCCCGGAACGTAGGTGCGCCGCCCGAAGATCGTCTCGACATAGCCGTCCGCCTTGGCCTGCGCCTTCGTCTCGTCCATGTAGCGCTTGATCCCGGGGAACTTCACAAAAT
>CAZBOC010000378.1:0-2852 GCA_964493225.1 uncultured Caulobacterales bacterium
ACATGCCGGGAAGGAGGTCGGACTGGGCCGGATCGCCCGTCACGACCATGGTGGAATGCCAGCCGAGACGGGTCAGGAGCATTTTCAGCTGGCCGTAGGTGCAGTTCTGCGCTTCGTCGATGACGACGAACGCGTTGTTCAGCGTACGCCCGCGCATATAGGCGATGGGGGCGATCTCGATCACGCCTTCGGCGGTGAGCGCCTTGAGGCGTTTCGTCGGCAAACGGTCGCAAAGCGCGTCGTAAAGCGGGCGCAGATAGGGCGAAAGCTTGTCCTCCATGTCGCCGGGGAGAAAGCCGAGACTTTCGCCCGCCTCGACCGCGGGACGGGACAGGACGATTCGGCCGACCTTGCCGGCCTCGAGCGCCTCCACGGCCTTCGCGACGGCGACATAGGTCTTGCCGGTGCCGGCGGCCCCGGCCGCAAAGACGAGCGGCGTTTCGTCGATCGCATTTATCAGTGCACGTTGCGATTCATTCTGTGGGCGGAGGTTCTTCCTGTATTTCTGGTCTCGCTGTTCGGCGTCGAGCGGCGACCATCGCTGCTCTCGGAAAAGGGGTCTGACATTGTCGCCGTCATAATTCGCATAATGATCAGTGGTGCGTTTCGTGCTGCGTCTAGCGGACCGTTTGCCCATAGTCACCTCCCTGCCGGCGGCGCAGGCGCGCCGGTTCTGTTGAACGAATTACTTGGAAGATTGCAACGTGTGCGTACAAAGATACTGCCTTGGCTGAGTGCCGGACAACATATCCCATGATCGTCGCACATAGGCCTTAAGCCGCCGTTACTCGGATGCGAATCACTTGCTGTAGTCATTGTATCGGTTTCGCCGTCGCCGATCGACAGCGGTCCGTGAAATTTATGTGAAGCTTGCGCGCTCCACGCACACTGATAATATTATCGGTGTAGGAACAAATAAATGGACGCGGGCGGAGCCTGGCGGCCGCGCTTGACCAGGCGTCAGGCGCTCTTTGCGGCGGGCCTCGGATGAGAAAGCCAGGCCGCTGTCAGCTTGGCGTGGAGCTCGGGCGAAAAATTCTGCCAAGCCGTTCGCCCTTTCGTCGTATCGACGATGAAAATCGATTCGCTCGGCAGAAGATAGGGGGCCAGCGCGTTGCGCACGCCGGTCGCCGTCAATGCGCAGGCGATGGTCCAGACGTTCTCCGTGAGGCGGAAGCCGGGGCCCAGCGAGAGCACGGCTGTTTCGACGCGGCTCGCGGCTGCGCTGACGACGTCGAAGATGATGATGAAATTGGCGATGGCGGTCTGATTGTCGGCGGTCGCCCGCACAGAATTCGGCTTCGCGCCCGCCGCCGTCTCGTCGCAGTCGCGGCGTCCGAAACGGCGCTTTTGCGCTGGCGCCGCCTTCGCGGTCGCGCCGAAGAACGAGGCGAACGCCGCTTCCTCGATCGCCGGGCGCCAGTTCCGGCTGCCGGCGGGGGAGATCAGCGACCACGAGGCGAGGCGGCCCTCATGGGCGAACTTGCGCAGCTGTTGAGACGTATACGGACCGTATACCTTGTCGTCGACTTTTACGCACCAATTATCGGCCGCTAGCATTTTTCTTCACCCCGAAAGCCCGATTCACGCGCTGTGTTCTTTTCTGCCGAAGCGTCTTGCAACCGGCGGGCCAGTTTCGACGGCCGCCGATTGCGCGGGCGCCGTGGACTTTTCGATGACGTCCTCCATGTGCTCGCTGGAGCCGGTGAAAACGAGGCCCACGCCGGTCTCGTGACGGCGTACGACCCGGGCGATCATGCGGCCGAGCTGCAGCTCGGCGCCGAGCGGCGGCTGGGGCGAGATGTCGATCGACGCGCCCGTCAGGGAGATATCCCTTATCGAACAGCTAATCGTCTCGCCATTCGCAAGGCGCACGGTCGCCTCGGAGTCCGTCTTGACGCGCGGCGCGCTGCGGCGGTCCGATGCGCGCCGCGGCGCATTCATCGCCGCGATGAGCGCGTCGGCGGTGCGTTTCGATTTGGCGCGCCGGCCGCGATAGTCAACGGCGAAGGAGTGCTTGCCCGAGCGCACCACGCGGCCCTCGAAGCGTCCGACATCGTCGATGTAAAGGACGATTTTCTGGCCTGCCGGCGGCGGGTTCTTCGCGCGCAGCAGCGCGCCACCCGCGGAGATGTTCGATACGAGGCAGGGAAACTCGTCGCCCGGCTCGGTCAGAAAGCGCGCCTTCAGATTGATCGGCGCGCGCGCATGGCGTCGGCGATCGTCGGGGGCTTGGGGCTCCGCGCCGGGACGATCTTGGAAATCGACGAAATTCTGTGCCATTCGAGCTTCGCTAAAATTAGACCTATCGTAAGCATACCGGTCTATGGTGAACAAAGGCTTGCCGTGGCGGACGCCCGCGCGGCGAGGGGGGCGCGCCTTGAAGGCGGGGACCCGCGGGGCGATATCGCCGGAAAAGGATTGTTTCATGGTGAAGGACGACCGTTCGCTGATCGAGGGGCCGTGGACGCGCAAGGCCGCGCCCCGAAGGCCGTCGGGCGAGCCGCCGGTCTTCAACGCTCCCGGGGTCGTGGTGTGGACCATCAGCTTTCTGGTCGCGTGCTTCATCGCGCTCGCCTTCGCGCCGGGCCGCTTCGCAACCCAGCTCGAATGGGCGGCCGGCGTTGTTCCCTTGCGGTTTCTGGCCGGTCCGCAAGGGAACGGGGGCGTGCTTGCGATGATCGCGCCGCTATTTGCACATATGGCGCTGCACGCGAACCTGATGCACATTTTTTTCAATTCGATCTGGCTTTTGATTTTCGGCGCGGCGGTCGAGCGCCTGCTCGCCTCGGGGACGGCCCGCAGCGCCGTCTAGCCGTCCAGCCTCTTACTGTCCTTATTTGACCTGGACG
>CAZBOC010000379.1:0-2811 GCA_964493225.1 uncultured Caulobacterales bacterium
AAGGTGCTCTTCAACAAGGTCTTCGCGCCGATGATGGACCGGCCGGTCGATGAGAAATCCATGGCCGAGGGCCGCGAATTCCTGACGAACGCCCTTTCGCCCATCGAAGCGCGCCTCGGCGAGACGTCTTTCATCGCCGGCGACGCCCTGACGATTGCGGACACGGCCATGATGGCGGCGATGGAGCCCTTCGAGATGATCGAGTTCGGCCTCGATCAGTTCCCCAACATCAACACCTGGCGCGAGCGCAATATGGGCGAGGATTGGTACACGAACGTCCACGCCCATTACGCCGCCGAAATGCAGGGCTGATGGTTTCTGAGCCGATCCTGCGGCGAGCCGTTATCGCCGCGCCGCCGGGCGATGGGGACGGCGGATTGGCTTTCCGCGGGAGCGCGCTTACGTTCCGCCCATGAGGACGAACGAGGACGCACAAGACCGCCCCGGCGACGAGGCGACCGTGAAACAAACAGCGAGCAAGGACCCTGAACACGAAGCGGCGGCGAAGGCGGCCGCCTCGCGCTGGGAGCTCGCCGACCAGTGGCGCCTCGCCTGGCGGGGCCTGAAATGGACGGCCGCCGGCGTCATCACGATCGGCGCGCTCGTCGTCGTGGGACAGGTTTTCCTGTTCCACCAGATGTTCTCGCAGATCCATCCGGTTCTCGGCTGGGCGTTCGTCGCGGCCATGGCGGGACTGATCATCTGGCTGATCGGGATCCCGCTCTTCCGGTTCCTGAAAGCGCCCGCCATCGCCGAGGCGCCGGACGTCGATCTGAAATCCCCCAATCTGCCGCGGGCGGACCTTCTGCGCCGGATCGAATTCGACGACGCCTATCTCAGGACCATGGCCGCGAATCCGGCCCTCCGCGGCCACGGCGCCGAGGCGGAAAAGGCGCGGGTCGATCTGAAGGCCCTGAAAGACGCCGTCACGCCGGGCGGCGCCCAGGAGACGGTGACGAT
This sequence comes from uncultured Caulobacterales bacterium, assembly GCA_964493225.1. Lineage (GTDB taxonomy): Bacteria > Pseudomonadota > Alphaproteobacteria > Caulobacterales > Parvularculaceae > JAJFFW01. Next base: position 961 of record CAZBOC010000379.1, read on the forward strand.
CCTCGCGGAAAAGCTCGCCCGTTTCGAGCGCGAGCGGATCGCGCCGCTCCTCGTCGACCTCGACAAGGAGATCGACGGCTACATCCACAAGGAAGCCCTCGCCGTCGGCTCGGCGACCGCCGTCAGCCTCAACGGTTCGGTGGACGCCTTCATCGTCCTGTGGCGGAACATCAACATGGTGAGCCGGATCTCGCGGCTTTACTACGGCCGGCCGAGCCTGCGCCTCAGCCTCCTGATCCTGCGCGACGTCATGGCGGCGGTCCTCCTGTCCCGCGCCCTCGACGACGTCACCGACGCCGCCGGCGAGGCGCTCGGCGGGCTCGTCACGAAACTCGGCGGCATGGTCGTCGGGCCGATGCTCGACGGCTCGGTCAACGCGCTGATGACGACGAAGCTCGGCTATCTCGCCAAGAAGCGCTGCCGTTCGTTCGACGTCTGGTCGGAAGCCTCGGCCCGGCGCGCGGCGATGGAGGTCTTCGATCAGGTCAAGCGGGAAAGCTCCGGCCTGATCGGCGAACTGGTCTCGCTTTGCGGCGGCTTCCTCGGCTCGGCGAGCCGCGCGGCCGGCGGCGTCGTCGACGTCGCCGTCGACGCGGCCGGAAGGGTTCTCGCCGCGCCGAGATCGGCCTGGTCCCTTGTCCAGGACACGTTCGTCAAGAAGCCGGCGAAGGCGCCGGACAGCTGAGCCGTCCCCGGCGATCGGAGACAACAGGTTCCGCGGGGACTTCTAATGGCGGCAGCCTCACCCCGAGGCGCCAGTCGACCGGCGAGCCCCGAGTGATGGACAAATGGATCGACGCGAACCGCCCATCCATCATGGCTGGCAGCGCTCGCGCACCCGGATGACGCCCCCTTCGGCGGCAGCTTCGGAACGGGGCCTTTTTGAAACGCGGCGCTCGTCGTCTCCTCAGGACGTCAGACGAGCGCCTCGAGCGTCATGTGGCGGGCGCGGGCGGCGTGTTCGATGGCCTGCGCGCCTTCGTCCGGCACCCCGAGCGTGTCGCGGATCAGCTCGAGGACACGGATCTCCGTCATGTCGAGATTTTCGTCGGCCGTCACGACGTCGACGACCGCCGCATAGGCGGTCTCGTTGAGGTGCTTCGGCAGCGCGGAATGGGCCGCGGTGAGGACCTTGTGGAGCCCGTCTTCGGAGGCCATCAGCCGGCCGCAGGCCTCCGACGTCGCCACCAGCGCCTGTTCGTCGGCGTCGGAGAAGAGCGGGAAGGAGCGCACGACCCGGCCGATGGTCATCAGCTCGACCTCCTCGATGCGGCCGTCGGAAGCCGACGCCATCACCATCAGATAGATGATCGCTTCCTGGGGTGTGAGCGGCGTGACGCCTTCAGCAGACATGGGACCGTCTCTCCTCGTTCCGTTTTTCGCCTCGAGGCTAACCGCGCCCGGGTGGAATGTGAAGGCGGGCAGGGAGAAGCGTTCGTCGTGAGATTTGCACGCAAAGCTGACCCCTGCAGTCCGCAGCGCCGAAAACGGCCTATTCCTTTCATGAAATAGTAAAAATATCGCGTTCGCGGATATTAAAGACGCCGCCAACACTTTTGACGAAGCGTGAAAGGAAGTTGAGCTCGGCCAGGTCGATTACCACGGCAATTGAGCCCCTTTTGCCGTTGCGCCCGAGAGGAAAAGGATATTCGAGACGCGAAGGATCATTGTTCGTTTACTTCTCATAAGCTTTTCCCGAACCGTTGACCGCCCCCTATCCAACCGCGTATTCCTCGTCGGCTTTGAACCCGCAATGGAAAACGCCCATGACGACCCGCACTTTCAGCCCCGCCGAGATTGACGCCGCGAAAGCCTGGCCCTTCGCCGAGGCGCGCAATCTCGTCAAACGGC
>CAZBOC010000380.1:0-2808 GCA_964493225.1 uncultured Caulobacterales bacterium
TCAAGATCGCCTTCGGCACGGACAGCGGCGTCTCCGCCCACGGAGAAAATGCGCGTGAATTCGAACTCCTCGTCGAGGCGGGGATGACGCCGATGCAGGCGATCGCGTCCGCGACGGTCGTCGGGGCGGAGCATCTCGGCAAATCCGACCTCCTCGGCTCGGTCGAGCCCGGGAAATACGCCGACCTCGTCGCCGTCAAGGGCGATCCCCTCGGCGACATCAGCGAGCTGCGTGATATCGACTTCGTCATGAAGGAAGGCGTCGTCTACAAGTCGAGGTGAAAGCCCCCCAACCGCCGCTATCGGGCGTGAAAAGAGCAGGAAAATCGCCGTCGCGAAGGGGAACGGCTGCGGCGGTCGCCCGGAAACGCCCATAACGACCCCGAGTTCCCGGGCCGCGCCCCGCGCGTTTCGCCGCCGCCTTTCCGCGATCTTAACCTTGACGCAATAGGATGGGCGGTGCGTTGGACAGGGAGCGCGGCGATGGCGACGAACGAGAAACTTTACCTCATCACATCGGTCGGCGAGGACGGTTACGTCTCGACCGACGACGTCCTGACCCTGCGGCGGACGATTTTCGCCGACGGAGTTGTTGACGCCGACGAACTCGACGCGCTGTTCGCGCTCGGCGAACGCGCGCCTGACGGCGATCCGGCCTGGGCGGATTATTTCGTCGAGGCGACCGCGGATTTCTATCTCCGCGAGGAGGAGCCCAACGGCTACCTGACGACAGAGGAATTCGAGACCCTGCGGGCGCGCGTCACCCGCGACGGAGCGAAGGCGAGCGCGCTGGAGCTCGGTCTCCTGATACGCCTGTTGGAAACCGCCGTTGCGACGCCGCCGCAGATGGCGGGCTTCATCGGCGAACAGATCAAGCGCCGCATTCTTGAAAAACAGGGCGGGCCGAAGATCGAGGCCGGGGACGTTGAGATCATCCGGCGCTACATCTTCGCCGCCGGCGGCGACGGCAATGTCGCAGTGACGCGCAAGGAGGCGGAGTTCCTGTTCGATCTCTCCGACGCCACGGCGGCGGCGGAAAACGATCCCGCGTGGTGCGACCTCTTCAAGAAGGCCGTGTCTAACCACCTGATGGCGCATATCGGATTCGAGCCTGTCGGACGGGCCGAGGCCCTGGCGCTCGAGACCGAGGACCCCGAGGACGGCGGGCCCCTCCCGTCGAAACGCGCCGAGGACGAGACCGCCGTCGAAGCGGGCGGGCGCGGGTTTTTCGACATGCTCGGCAACATCTTCACGCCGAAGCGCGCCCACGCGGCCCGCGTGGAGGCGCGCTACAAGGTCCTCAACGCCGCACGGGCGCGCGAATCTGCGATTGCGGAGAAGATCACGCCAGGAGAGGCCGACTGGCTCGCCGACCGCATCGGGCGAGACGGCGTACTGCACGCTTCGGAAAAGGCGCTCGTCGCCCATATGCGCGACGAACTGGACGCCGACCTGCCCCCGAAATTAAAGGCCCTCGTCGAGAAGGCGGCGTAAGGGACGCGGCCGGCGAAATCGGTCGCTCAGGCGCCCGCGTCGCCCTCGGAAAACTTCCGCACGAAGGCGTCGATGACGTCGGACCAGCGGCTGACATTGTCGGTGACGTGCTCCATCGTCACGCCGCCGCCAAGCTCGATGACGTATTCGACGCCGACCTGGTTCTGACGTTCGAGTATATAGGCGCGGCCGAAGAGCTGGCTGTCGTTGAAATTATTGACGACGCGATAGTCGGTTTGCGTGACCGGACGGCCGAGGTCGAAATTGGCGAAGAAGACAAGGTTCTCGCAGGCGGCCGGATCGCCGGAACAGCCGAGCGCGCGCACCCAGAAAAGGATCTCGCCGGAGGATGCGCTCGCGACCGGCGTTCCGGTCGCGGCGTCCTCCGTCATCGAAGGGCCGAGGCCGGCGGCCTCAAGGACGCTTTCGATTTCCGCGGCCGTGAGGGCCTCGCGCGTTTCCGCGCGGGCGGGACCGGCCGCGAACAAAAGAGCGACGGCGGCGAGAGCGGCGGCGAGCTTGGTCATGGCGAACCCCGTGGTTTGTCCCCGCCGCCAGCATGGGCCATTCCCTCTGCTCTTGGCAACATCGCGCGGCCGACGATCCGCTCCCCGAAGCGCGATCGGCGGCGTCGACTTCGCCGCGTTGACACCGATCCGACCTCCCTTATTTTTGGCGTTGCAACACGCCGTTCAAGCCAGAAAGGACGCCCATGGCCAACGCAGCCGACGCCGAGGCGGTCGAGACCGGAGCGCCGGGGGCCGATGCGAGGCCTCTTTCTCCGCATCTCCAGATATGGGGCTGGACCGTCACCATGGCGGGCTCGATCACGCACCGCGCGACCGGCGTCGCCCTTTACAGCGGAACGCTCCTCCTCGCGCTCTGGGCGTTTCTTATGGCCCAGGGTCCTGCGGAATTCTATCCGTTCGGCGGGTTTCTGACCTCTCCTTTCGGGATTTTGATCCTTGGCGGCTACGCCTGGGCGATGACGTATCACGCCATGAACGGCGTCCGGCATCTCTACTGGGACACCGGGCGCGGGCTGAACTACCAGACCGCCCGGCGGACGGCCTGGTTCGTTTTCATCGCGTCCTTCGCGATCGCCGCGGCGGTCGTCGCGGCCGGCGTTTCGGCTCGGGGGAACTGACCGCCGTGGCGCACAAGGGCACCTCGACTTTCATTCTCCAGCGCATGACCGCGGTCCTGATGCTGCCGTTCGTCGTCTGGTTCCTCTACAGCGTCGTCGCCCACGCGGGGGCGAGCTTCGTCGAGGCGCGGGACTGGATCGAGAAGCCGCTCACCGCGATTCTCCTCG
>CAZBOC010000381.1:0-2786 GCA_964493225.1 uncultured Caulobacterales bacterium
CGCGCATCGCCCGCGATCCGGCCATCGCCAATCTCATCGTCCACCGCATGGCGACGGCGGGCGGCAATTCGGGCAGTCCCGTTCTCAACGCCGCCGGCGAGGTCGTCGGCGTCCACACCCATGGCGTTTCCGGGCAGGATTCAAATGGCGACGGCCTCGCCCAGCGCGCCGACATCCTTCTCGATCTCCTCGAGCCGCTGCGCGAAGAAAAGCGCCTCGCGACGCTTTTCCGGCCGGCCTGGAAAGAGCGGCTGCAGTACTGGGCCCGCGCGGAGGAGCTCCTCCCCTGGGCGTTTTTCGAGGCCGAAACGGTTTCCGAGGATGACGACCAAGCACGCAATGTCGATGACGTAAATCTGAAGGGGCCGGCCCCGTTCGAATACACGACCTACGAAGCGCGGTTCTCGGAGGACGCCCTGCGTTACGTCGCCGACGCCGATGACCTCGGCGGCGACGGTATGAAAATCGGCGGCGACGGCCTGACGGCGTCCAACCAACCGGCCTTCGTTATTGACGAGAAGGGCGAGTATTTTGAACAGATGCTGTTCGTCGATCCTGACAACGACAATCTGATCTATGCGTTCGATTACGCCGTGAACAATGGCGTCGGGTATTGTCCGCTGACGCTGTTCTGGCGCCGCGCCGGCGAAGATCGCCTGGAGGTCGTCCGCTCAAAGGCGGCGGCGAAGCTCTATCTGCCGGCTGAGGACAACGAGGCCGGACGGATCCATCTCATTTTCAAGCGCTCGGTGAACTGTGATCCGCGAAGCCGCGATTTCTTTTTCGGGGCGATGGAATGGGACCCGGCCAAGGCGGATGAAGGACGGGCGGACGAAGAACGGGCGGACGAGCCTCCCGCGAATGTCGGCGCGGGCGCGGCCCACGGCGCGGCCCGCCTCGCAAGGGTGGCGGTCAACGGCATTGACGCCGCGGGAGCCGCGTTCCGTCGCTTCGTCGACTGTCGCATCTCGCCCCGGGGGAGCCGAAGCCAGTGCGCCGAGCCCGAATTCGTCCCCGCGACGACAGTGCATGCCGAGGAGATATCGCGCCCGCCGGTGCAACCGGTCGACGCAGACCCGAGCTGACGCCGGCCGGTCGTCGGCCAGGCGCCGGGCGCGCCCACCGCCCGTTATTTTCCCGGGCGTTCCTTGCAATCTTTCCGTCGCGCAATAATATTAAACAACGGAAGGCTGGCGGACGGGCCCCTCGCCAACCCGGTCAGGTCCGGAAGGAAGCAGCCGCAACGAGTTTCGGTCCGGGTCGTTCAGCCTTCCACTTTCACCGTCTCTACCACTCCCAACCTCATCCGCGCGCGTTCGCCTGTTCGACCACCGCCGAGCGGTCGCCCCCTCAGAACCCGGGCGCGGGGAATTCCGGCGTTTGCCAGCGCGCCTTCATGGGGCTAGCCTCAGCCTGTAAATCGCGATCGCCGGCGCTTTTCCGGGCGACGCGCCGGACGAAGGAGCGCCGCCATGGCCGAGACGAGAAAAATCCGCCGCAATCCAATGGGCGGGCGAACCGCTGAACGCCTCGCCGCCATGGGGTTGGGCCTCGCGGCGCTGTTTTCGACCGCGTCCGCCCAGAACCAGCAACTCGCGCGCAAAGAAGCTGATCCGGTCTCGGCCATGACGGCCGACGACCTCGCCACAATTTTTCAGAGCGTCGGCTACAGCGCGGTCGCATCGGTGGATGAAGCGGGCGCGCCGGTCATCGAAGTGACCGCGCCCGGCGCCGGGACGTTTTACGTTCTGATGCGCGATTGCGCGGCGGGATCATGCCGGTTCGTTCAGCCCTACGGCATTTTCAGCGGCGACGGCGTCACTCTGGGCCAGCTGAACGAAATCAATCTGACCATGCTGCAGTCCGGCTCGGCCATGCTCTTGCCGGACGGCGACGGGATCATCGGGGCGAGGATATTTCTCAACGGCGGCATTTCTGCGGAAAACCTGCGTTTCCAGCTCGGCGTCTTCATCCAGGACGTCGATCGCCTCGTCGCCGCCATCGAGCCCGGATCGATTGCGACCGTCAGCTATTCCAAGACGGATAATGTCGGGTTCAAAAGCGAGCCGGCGGTCGCCCCGAGGGCGGGCGACGTCGTCAACCAGGTCGGCGCGAACGCGCCGCGTTTCATGACCGAAGCCGCGCGCGCCCTGTTCGAATAGGCGCGGACGGCGCCGCCGCCGACGGTTTTGAACGATGCGCCGGGGCTGATCCGCGCTGAATTTTCCGTCGCTTCTTTCATCGCGCGTCTCCAGGGCCCATAATAGGCCGATGAGCGAGCACGACAGCGCGGAAGAGACCGCCGGGCCCTATCAGGTGCTGGCAAGGAAATATCGTCCGCAAAATTTCGACGATCTGATCGGCCACGGACCCATGATCCGCACCCTGAGGAACGCCTTTTCCTCCGGGCGGATCGCCCACGCCTATGTGCTCACGGGCGTGCGCGGCGTCGGAAAGACGACGACGGCGCGCATTCTCGCGCGCGCCTTGAACTATGTCGGACCCGACGGCGTCGACCACGGGCCGCGCATCGACATGCCCGGGGAGGGCCGACACTGCCGCGCCATCGCCGAAAGCCGCCATCCGGACGTCCTTGAAATGGACGCCGCCTCTCGCACGGGGGTCAACGACGTCCGGGAACTGATCGAAGGCGTGCGCTACGCGCCGGTCGAGGCGCGCTTCAAGGTCTATATCATCGACGAAGTCCACATGCTCTCGACACAGGCGTTCAACGCGCTTCTGAAAACGCTCGAAGAGCCCCCCCCGCATGTGAAATTCATCTTCGC
>CAZBOC010000382.1:0-2764 GCA_964493225.1 uncultured Caulobacterales bacterium
GGTTCGCCCGTCAACGGTGGAGGGGGCCTGAAGTCCCGCCCGAAGGGTCTCGACCATCGCCCCGATTTCCTGACGCGAGCGTTGCAGTGAAAAGACCGCGGCCCCTTCCGACGTCAATACGAAGAGCAGATAGTTCTCGTTTTCCGCGGCGGAAGAATAAACGAGGAGCGCTTCCGAGGGGTCCAGAATGCGCCGAATGGCGGCCCGGTTCACCGCCGTTCCCGTGACCGCCTGCGGGTCGAGCACGGAGAGACCGGTCAGCTCCGCGAATGTCTCCCCGTCGACATAGGCCTCCAGCGCGGCGACGATCTCGCCGAGGTCCGCCTCGAGTTCGGCGATTTCTTCTTCAAGGAGACCGAGGGCCTCTTCGCTGCGTCCCGGCGCTTCGCGCAACGCCAGAAGGCTACGCTCTTTTATGCGCTTGCGCCTCGCCAGATAAGAACGCTGGTCCGCGAGGCTTCTCACCCTGTCGTCGGAAAGACGCAGCTGCGCGGCCGCCGCCCTCAACGCCGTCGCAGTCGAGGAAGCGCGGAAGTGCTGTGCGATCCGAAATGCCGTACTTTTCATCCCGTCGAGATCGGCTCGCGTCGCGGAGGCGGCTTGGAGACGTTCATAGGCGGCGAGAACGCGCCTTGCCAGGGACGGTGAACTCGCAGGATTTGCGAGGTCCTCGGACGTGATTCTCACCCCGCGAAGCCGTTTGTCGAAGGCGGTCATCAGTTCGCCGAGCTGCCGCACGGCGACGGCGTCCCCCCGCCAGGAACCCTTGTAGTCGACTGCATGCGCGGCGGCACGCCAGTCCGCGTAATGATAGAGCGATCGGATCGAGGTCGGATGATCGACGCCGAGCAGGCCTTCATTTCCCTCCAGCGCGCGATGGAAAAGCCGTTCGGCGCGCCCGAAACGCCCCTCGGCCTGATAAATCAGCGCGAGCGTGTCCATCGAGGTCAAGGTCCTGGGATGGTCCTCACCGAAGATCCGGCTGAAACCGTCATACGCGCGCTCGACGAGCGCGCGCGCTTCGTCAAGGCGTTGTTGCTTCAAGTAGAGCCAGCCGAGATTGGTCGCCGACGTCAGGGTCGAGGGATGCTCCGCTCCGAGGCTGCTTTCGCGCCCGGCCAACGCGTCCGCAAACAATTCTTCCGCTTCGGCGTATCGTCCCTGCATCTCGTAGAGCAGCGCCACCATGTTCATTGTCGCGAGCGTCCTCGGATGGCCCTCGCCAAGCACCCGCCGCCCGATGTCCAGCGCGCGCGCAAGGAGCGGCTCTGCCTTAGCGTAACGACCCTCCGTCCGATAGAGCCCGCCAAGGGTGATCATTGTACTTATTGTTTGAGGGTGATCGGCGCCGAGAACGCGCTCCTTGGCCTCGAGCGTGCGGATCAGGAGCGTTCTGGCCTCAGCGTAACGCCCCTGCGACCTTGTGAGCACAGCCAGATTATGGAGTGAATTGAGGGTCGCCGGCGCCTCCGCTCCGAGGGTTCGTTCATAGGCCGCCGCGGCGCGCCGGAGATAGGGTTCGGCATCATCGAAGCGGCCCTGGCGCTGATAGACCGCCCCAAGTCCGTCGAGCGCCTTGAGCGTACGCGGATGATCTTCGCCGTGAGCGGCGATGGTCGCGTTCAAGAGCCGTTTCAGGAGAGATTCCGCCTCGGGATAACGCGCCTGGGAAAACAGAAGCGCCGCCAGATTGTTGAGGGATTCCAACGTCCGGGGATGTTCCGGGCCAAGCTCGCTTTCGCGGATTTCGAGGGCTCGCCGATGGAGCGGTTCAGCTTCCGCATATCGGCCGGCCGCCCGGTAATATTCAGCGAGATTGCTGACGAAGATCTGGGTCGTGGGATGATCGACGCCGAAAACGTCCTCTGCCAGATCCAAAGCCGCCTGCGCAGTCTCTATGGCGTCCGTGTACTTACCTTCTTTATAGAAACGACCGCTTTGCGCATTAAGACGCCTTAAGTCGGCGATCCGGGGATCCTCGCTCTCGTCATCGGCGGCAAGCACATGGAATGTCGCTTCGTATCCGAGCAAGGGACGAAAGCTCTCGAACGCCCCAGATGCGTGCGGGAAAGGGGGCGAAGCTTCCCCCGCCGGACCGGGCGTTCCGAAATCCGCATTCGTCGCAAATGCTGGAAGGCCGACGCCTTCTGCAATGACCGCGGGCGCGGAGGTTGCATGCCGACGGTCCTCTTCGCCGTCTCCCGCGTCGAGAAAGACGAGCTTTACACCGGCGGGGGAGGCGGCGGAGCTTGGGGGATCCGAAATCGCCCGCGCCGTCGTCCCTGCGCCGCCGATTGAGCAACCGGAAAGCAAAACCGCCCAAGTCGCGATCAAGACGAGGCCATGGAATGACGGCGTCCGCGAGGAGAAATTGGTCAGTTGGCTTCCCAGGACGAACGGCGTGCGCACCGTCACCCCCTATGATTGTTATGTTGAACCCGGGGCCGCACGGTTGAGCGTCGCCAAGCGCTTGATACAGGTCAAGGCGCATTCGACGATCAGAATACGAATGCTTCTTTCTGTGTCGACGAAGCAACTGTCGAGGGCGGGGAAGCCGTGAGCGCTTCGCTCTTTGCGGCGCCGCAAAACCGGACCGCGCGGTCCCCGTGCATCTTCAGACGAAATGTCGATGGCGGTCCGCGGCGTCCGGGGCGGCGAACCCTCAATGCCCGTTGCGGCGAACGTTTCGGTCAATGGGCTTGGCGAAAGCCTGCGTCGGGCCCGCTGGAAAGAAATCGGCCCCGCCTTGGGGGGAGGCGGGGCC
>CAZBOC010000383.1:0-2757 GCA_964493225.1 uncultured Caulobacterales bacterium
CCGCCAGTTCGTCGGGATTTCCGCTCGTATATTCAACGAATTCAAAGCCGTCGGTCCCGATGGGGTTCTCAAACAGGTCAGCCATGGAAAGTCCTCCTCGCCGCGCGTGATGGATCTGCGGATTAGTAACATATGTTACTAATGGGGGCAAATGGGGGTGTTCGAAGAGCGAGGAGGCAGTTTCAGAAACGACCGGTCTCCGACCCGGAATTACCGTTCCACAACGCTGAGTGAACGGCGGGTCGATCCTTAGACCTGACTTGGACGATGGTCGCGCAAGCGACAGTCAATCGCCGAAAGCTGTCGTTCGTCGGGTCCACAGTGAACGGCAGATATGAGCCCATAGTCACCAATGCTGCGCTGTGCACCAAGTTCTGCTTTCGTGAGTTTGGGACTACCGTAGGAACTCCAGAACTTCCTTCAGGACTGCATCCGTCTTTTCGAGTTGCGGCATGTGGCCTGCGCCTGGAATAGTCGCGAATTCCGCTTCGGACATGAGCTGATACAGTGCTTTGCCTCTGTCGAGCGGAATCCAAGGATCGTCTTCCCCCCAAACGATTTTCACGGGGCATCGAACTTCACCAAACTGAGCCTCGATCTCTGCCGTAAATCTTTCGTCGGCTTGAGCGAATTGGCGATAGAAACTCGCCGAACCATCTTCGGTAAGCCATGGTGCAACCAAAGCGTCGAAATCCTCGATAGAGATCTCATTCACGAGGGCGCCTTGAATGTACGCTTCAACGATTGCCTTGTGGATGTTCGGTGGCAAGCCTTGGAAGGCATCAACGTGTCGTCCCACATGATCGAAGAACTCTGATCCCCAAGGGCGCATCGCCACCACGTTTACAAGTAAGTATTTTTCAAACTCGCATCCATGCAGCAGATGCGCTCGAAGCGTCGTGGCGCCGCCAAAATCGTGTGCGATGACGCGCGGTCTCAGCAGGCCCCAATGCGACATCATCTCGGCGAAGACTTCACCCTGGACATCGAGGGAAGTTCGTTGGTTTTCAGATTTTTCCGATTTTCCGTATCCGGGCATATCGTACCAATGAACGGTAAAGGTCTTCGCCAGCTCGGGAATTACACGATGCCACGAGAATGAAGACCAGGGCCATCCATGTGCAAGCACCAATGCCGGACCAGTTCCAGTGCGACCTGCGATGACCGTGCCTGCCGACGTCTTGTAGGTTTCGTCGAGTTTCCAATTGGTCATGCGAAAAAATCTTCCTTTCGAAACACCTTAGCTTTTCGCAGATGAGACTTCGATAGCCGACGTTCAGTAAGGTGAGCTAACGGCGGTTTCGTCCGGAAAGCAGCCCCGGGCATGACGCCATCCAAACGGCAACTAAGGGCCAACTGCCGTCGTTCGACCTGTCAAGTTCCAATGTCCCCTTCGTCCGCATGGATGAAGTCCAGACATTTAGGGCGAACGGCGGAGAAGGCCGCTTCTTTCGCTTTGCGCGCCGCACCGGCGCGCCGCTTTTTCCCTCGATCCCCTCAACCTCCCGCAGCATGCATTGGAAGCCGTCGAAGGCGTCGCCGAGCGAATTGGGGTGGCCCAAAGCGCTCCCTGACTTCAGCGACGCGCGTGATTACGCGCCGAGCTGGGTTTCGAACAGCGCCAGCATCCGGCCCCATGCGCGTTCGGATTGCTCCGGATCGTACGCCCGCGAATCCGTCGGCACCCACCCGTGCATGGCGTCGTCATAGACCTCGATCTCGGCGGGCACGCCCGCGGCATTGAAAGCTGCGACAAGCGCGCCCTGGGCGTCAGGCTGGCGTTGGTGATCGTTCTCGGCGATCGCGATCAAAACACCGCCCCTGATCTTTTCCGCCAACAAATGAGGGCTGTCGTCCGCATCGGTGACGAGACCGCCGCCATGGAATGAACAGGGGGCGTTAATCCTTTCCGGTACGGCTGCTGCGGCGCGCAGCGTCCATGAGCCGGTCATGCAGAAACCAACGGCGCCGATGCTGCGAGCGGTGTCGACGGCGGATTGCTGATCCAGCCATGCGGCCAGGGCCTTTGCGTCAGTAACGACCGTTTCGCTGGAAAGCGCTGAGTAGTGAGGCTGGACAAGCTCTCGGGCGCCGGGATCGCGAATTGACTTGCCGTCGAAGAAAAGCTGACCTGCGTGCGTGCGATAATAGGGATTGACCGCGAGAACGCTGTACCCGGCGCCGGCGAGACGGCGAGCCATATCGAAAAAGGCGGGCCGCACCCCGTGAATATCCGGCCAGAAGATGACCGCCGCATGGGCGCCCTTGCTCGGATGGATGAACAGGGCGTCCGCCTCGCCGTCAGGGGTGGCGACGGAGACTTCCTCCTGCGTAAGGTCGCTTTCCCCGAATTTCTCCTCGGCGCGGGCCGCCGACAACAGGCCGCCGGCGATGACGGTGGCCGAGACGCCGGCCGCAAAGCCGCGCCGCGTCAGGGCCCTGGCTTCCAGATAGGCGTCGAGTTCGCGTTCGGTGGTTTCGTCGCACATGATTGGTCCTTCCGGGTCCATCCTCGCGCCTAGTGTCGAATGGCGGGCCGCATTAATCAATGCTGGTGTATGCGCGCCCCTTGCGCGGGTCAAAGCCGTTCGCTCTCTTCGTCGTCGAGGCCCGTCACGCCGGCGCGACTGATCAGAAAAATTGGCAAGGTGACCCCCGCCCTACGAGGCGCGAAGCGCGTCATACTTCCTAGATTTGCGATTTAGGGTGTGAACCCAATTTAGCTGGTTGATTTATTTTAGCAAAGCGTGATTCAGG